>NZ_JBWJVP010000064.1:0-2709 GCF_056339915.1 Blautia sp. ZXY-1-B12
ACCTATAGTGAGGGAATTCTTGCTACGGTTGTTAAAATAGTCCATATTCAGAAAGCCCTCAGATATAGACAAAATCTATAGCTGAGGGCTTTCCTGTGTCTTTGGTTATGTGTTTTCCTTATTCCGGAACCGGCAGAGTCACTGTGACAGGCTCATGCTCCAGTGCTGGAATAATTTTCTGCATCAGATCTTCAGTTGTGAATTTGAGACTCGAGGTATTAATACAGGGATGACAGCCGAAGTATGGCTCCTTCATGACATCTTCATCAATAAGAAGCTGTACTTTCTTCTCAGAATCATTCATCAGTCCCAATACACTGACGGATCCAGGGGTGATATCAAGATATTTCTCCATATATTCCGGTTTGGCAAAAGATAATCTGGCGGAATGGATCTGCGCAGAGAGATCTTTTGTCTTAAACGGTTTATCACCAGGCATCAGAAGAAGATAAAAATCCGTCTCCTGACGATTGCACAGGAACAGATTTTTGCAGATCGTGGTGTTGTCGCCAAGGGCGTGGTCAATTTCTTCGCAGGCTTCCATAGTCATAGCAGCCTCATGGTCAATACGCTGATATTGAACTCCAAGTTTGTCTAAAAAATCATAGACACGGATTTCTTTGTCCAGACGATTATCTGTATTCTCAGGTCTTCCCTTTTGTAATTCCATTTCGTGGTGCTCCTTTATTTTTTATTGATGAAAGTGTAATCCTTTTGTATGCGGATTGTCAACAAAAGGGCAGATATCCAGAATATTTTTCTGGTATCCTGTACATTCTACCACCTCCGCGGAATAGATCACCAGCACTCCAGCTCTCCCCACCTTATGATACCAACCGGTCTATCCGCAGCAGGAATATCATGTGATGCTCCATAGTACCCGCTATATATCCGCTGAAACAACATCTCATCCAACTGCATCTACTGCCAGCATCCCTGCATCCTGACATGGATTATTCCCCCATCCTATCCACAATGCTGTAGATACTTACATAGAAAGCCTCCATGGGGATAAAATGGTACTCACAGCAATGGAACTGCCGGATATCAAAGAGTTTAACAAAATCGGCTATTCAATAGCCGTAGTAGTTTATATACATAAGTTTATGCGCCCTTTCTTATCGACCTCTGCCGCATCTATAAGATACAACCAATCTAAACATAACAAAACATGGGACATATTGGAAAGGAATTCTGTTTTCGCACGATTTGCATTTTCTGCGGACCGGTAAGCCTCTTTCAGTGCCTGACGGGATTCAATCTCTGCTTTCTTCTCCTGTGTCACATCCATGGATGCCAGCAATACCTTTTCCAGCTTTCCATTCTTCCATTCCAAGGGAATATAAGAAGCGATTTTATAAGTCTTTTCATCCAGGCTGCAATATTCAAACTTATAAATATCATTTTCACTTTTCAGTTTTTTCCGAATATTATCCGGGGCTATCAGGATATCTATAGCTTCCAGTGTCTTATACCTTTCAAGAACCTGCATCTGAAAATCATGATAAAAGCCCAGAGGTTTATATATCATCTGTCCATTCAGGTTGTAGGACTCATATCTGTCATTTTCCAGATCGCAGACAACAAAGCGGTCAACCAGACGTACGATACTCTGAATCAGCTGCTCCATGGAAGCATTATCTGCTGCCATCTGCAGATGCCGTGCGCTCTCTACCTTTGCCTCTGTGATATCACGCAAGAAAATCATGGCATATTCTGAATCCTCTATCTCTCCACGTATGATCACATTGCGAACCCATCGTTCTTCTCCATTCAGAGTGATTCGACACTCTAAAGACAATTCAGTTTCCAGCCCCTTCAGCCTTTCTGCAATATAATCACGGTCATAAAAAGCGGATACCGCCTTCTTATCTGTTTCCATAACATAGGAATCCACAAAATGCTGTATCAGTTCATCCCATGTATGACTCTGTTCAAAGACGGTCATCAGGGACGGTTCAACCTTAAAAGTATCAAAAGTATTCGCTTCCAGATTCACATAATACTCGCACAGATCTGCTTTCGTTGGAACACTGAACTTGATACAATTTAACCTTGTTTCCCCTAGGGGTGTTCAAAGGGGGTTCATTTGAACACCCCCTTGAGAAATGGCACTTGCAGGCATAAAAGAAGGCAGGCAGTCTCGTTATAAGACTACCTGCCTGTTGATTATTCTTATGCTGTTTTCTGTATTTCGCCAGTTCGGCAAACTGTTAAGGAAACAATCGGAGTTGGTGTAAACGAAAAAGCAGCCTTGAGTTCTGATAAAAACTGCCCTTTCGTTTACATCAATTTCGATTTTACCTTGGTGAACAAAGTCGCGTCCCTTTAGCCGATAGCTATGGGGATTCAATCGTTGCTCTTTTCCTTAAGTTTATCATACCGGATGTTTTGGTAAAAGTTTTTTTATTCAAGAAATCAATTTCAGGCATGACAAACAAACCTCCTATGCGGAAGTCATTTATTCTATGCAATTGTAGATTTTAACATCTCATATGTGCACAAAAAGAAGAACTGTATTTATCTTTGCGGGGTGATACCATATTCCCTCCGCAAGAAGAACATTTGCATACATCGATGTGATACAAAACCTTTATCATTTCTATTGCATTTAGATTTTTTAATGTAGAAATGTATTTCTTGCATCCAAGCAGATTTCTGCAGTGAGTTATCTTTTTTCTCTTGTTTCTACATGATAGCAGACCATAG
>NZ_JBWJVP010000065.1:0-15617 GCF_056339915.1 Blautia sp. ZXY-1-B12
ACTGTTTTTTCATACTATATACAGTGTCTCAAAGTTGATTGATGTACTTTATTTTGTGTTAATTTATACGCAAAAAGGACTTTTTCAGTGGCCTTCCTATAGAGGTGAGGGAATTCTTGCTACGGTTGTTAAACAAAAGAATACCGCTGTGTAATGTAACAAAAAAGACCCTGAAGAACTGTATTTCTACAATTCTCCAAGGTCAAATTTTACGTTTGGACACTTTAGGGCTGGTTGGCTATTTTACCTCTTTAGAGGATATTTCGCTTTGCCCCTTAACAATATGCTAATTATGCATTCTTCTCTGCGATAGCTGCCTGTGCTGCTGCAAGACGAGCGATCGGTACACGGAATGGTGAGCAGGATACATAGTTAAGACCGATCTTGTGGCAGAATTCTACAGAAGACGGATCTCCACCATGCTCGCCGCAGATACCTACGTGAAGGTTCGGGTTAACCGGTTTGCCGAGTTCGATAGCCATCTTCATCAGCTTGCCAACGCCAACCTGATCCAGTTTTGCAAATGGATCGTTCTCAAAGATCTTAGCGTCATAGTATGCATTGAGGAATTTACCTGCATCATCACGGGAGAAGCCGTATGTCATCTGAGTAAGGTCGTTTGTACCGAAGCAGAAGAAGTCTGCTTCTTTAGCGATCTCATCAGCTGTAAGAGCAGCTCTCGGGATCTCGATCATTGTACCAACTTCATACTGAAGGTCAGAACCAGCGGCTTTGATCTCAGCATCAGCTGTCTCAACTACGAATTTCTTAACATATTTAAGCTCTTCTACATCGCCAACAAGTGGGATCATGATTTCCGGTTTGATTGTCCAGTCCGGATGAGCTTTCTTAACTTCGATTGCTGCGCGGATAACTGCTGTTGTCTGCATCTTAGCGATTTCAGGATAAGTAACAGCAAGACGGCATCCACGATGTCCCATCATCGGGTTGAACTCATGAAGAGAAGCGATGATAGTCTTGATCTGCTCTACAGTTTTGCCCTGAGCATCTGCAAGTTTCTTGATGTCAGCTTCATCTGTAGGAACGAACTCATGAAGAGGCGGATCCAGGAAACGGATAGTAACAGGGTTACCTTCCAGAGCTTCAAAGAGACCTTTGAAGTCATCCTGCTGATATGGAAGAACTTTTGCAAGTGCTTTCTCTCTCTCTTCTGCTGTTTCGGAGCAGATCATTTCACGGAATGCATCGATACGTCCCTCACCGAAGAACATATGCTCTGTACGGCAAAGACCGATACCTTCTGCACCAAGCTCTACAGCTTTCTTAGCATCTGCAGGAGTATCTGCGTTTGTACGAACTTTCATTGTTCTGTACTTGTCAGCCCATGCCATGATGCGTCCGAACTCACCAGCGATTGTAGCGTCTACAGTCGGGATGATTCCGTCGTAGATGTTACCGGTTGTACCATCGATGGAGATGAAGTCTCCTTCGTGGAATTCTTTACCAGCAAGTGTGAATTTCTTGTTTTCTTCGTCCATAGCGATATCACCGCATCCGGATACACAGCACTCACCCATACCACGGGCAACAACTGCTGCGTGAGATGTCATACCACCACGAACTGTCAGGATACCCTGAGCAGATTTCATACCTGTGATGTCTTCCGGAGATGTCTCAAGACGTACAAGTACAACTTTCTCTCCTCTTTCAGCCCATTCAACAGCGTCATCAGCTGTGAATACGATCTTACCGCAAGCAGCTCCAGGAGAAGCGCCAAGGCCTTTACCCATTGGTGTAGCAGCTTTCAGAGCAGCAGCATCAAACTGTGGGTGAAGAAGAGTATCAAGGTTACGTGGGTCGATCATAGCTACAGCTTCTTCTTCTGTTCTCATTCCCTCATCAACAAGGTCACAAGCGATCTTTAAAGCAGCCTGAGCTGTTCTCTTACCGTTACGTGTCTGAAGCATATACAGTTTACCATGCTCTACAGTAAACTCCATATCCTGCATGTCTCTGTAGTGTTTTTCAAGTGTTTCGCAAACCTGTTTGAACTGTACGAATGCTTCCGGGAATTTCTGTTCCATTTCGGAGATGTGCATAGGTGTACGAACACCGGCAACAACGTCTTCACCCTGAGCATTTGTAAGGAATTCACCAAACAGACCGTTAGCTCCTGTAGCAGGGTCACGTGTGAAGGCAACACCTGTACCACAGTCATCACCCATGTTACCAAATGCCATCATCTGTACGTTAACTGCTGTACCCCAGGAATACGGGATATCGTTGTCACGACGATATACGTTCGCACGTGGGTTGTCCCAGGAACGGAATACGGCTTTGATAGCACCCATTAACTGTTCCTTAGGATCAGTTGGGAAATCAGCACCGATTTTTGCTTTATATTCAGCTTTGAACTGTTCAGCTAATTCATGAAGGTCTTCTGCAGTAAGTTCAACATCCTGCTTAACACCTCTTTTAGCTTTCATCTCATCGATAAGTTCTTCGAAATATTTCTTTCCGACTTCCATAACTACATCAGAGTACATCTGGATGAATCTTCTGTAGCAGTCCCATGCCCAACGAGCATTGCCGGATTTTTCAGCAAGTACGTTAACAACGTCTTCATTTAAACCAAGGTTCAGGATAGTATCCATCATACCTGGCATAGAAGCTCTCGCACCAGAACGAACGGAAACAAGCAGAGGATTTTCTTTGTCACCGAATTTCTTTCCGGTAACTCCTTCCATTTTGGTGATTGCTTCCATGATCTGAGCCATGATCTCATCATTGATCTGTCTTCCGTCTTCATAGTACTGAGTACAAGCTTCTGTTGTGATTGTGAAGCCCTGAGGTACAGGAAGACCAAGGTTTGTCATTTCAGCAAGGTTGGCACCTTTACCACCCAGAAGGTTTCTCATATTAGCGTTACCTTCTGTAAACATGTAAACCCATTTTGCCATTTTACATTTTCCTCCTAAATTATTGTTCTTTTGTAACTATTCAGCATTCTGTTGTGAAGTAACTGAACAGCCACACCTTTCGCACATAAGTAAATATATGTTTCTTATACGCACATAATTATTTTATAGAATTTGTGTCATTTCGTCAAGGTTATTCTGCTAAAATTAGCTAAAATTTTTATACATTCTGCATAAAGTGATTTATTTTATTATTCTTATTATTGTTAAGGTTTTCTCAGTCCTTTATTCTGGTCTTTATCTGCATTTTTCTCTCACATCTCATATATAACAGGAAAAAACGGGAAGCAAAACAGATAAGTTGATCTGCCCGGCTGCCCGTTTATAATTTTTATCAATTATTTCTTTCTGCCTTTTTTCATGTTCAGTACCAGATGTCTCGGCATACCATTTACCATAATAGGCTGATAATCTCCCTGGATCAGAGGTTTAATATAGTCTACAAAATCCTTAGTTACGTTTGTAGCATCTTTATTCATCCATTCTCTCGGAACAAGTTTCTCCTCATTTGCGATTCTGTGTACATCGTAGATACCTGTAGCTGCCATGTAGGGATCATCGGAAACACGGTCGATAACAACCATCTTACCTGTGTCACCTTCATCTGCAGCTTTAACTGCAGCACCACCTACCATGAATGCTTCATCAATATCCACTCTGGATGCCATATGGGAAGCACTTCTCTGTAATGTGGAAAGTTCAACAGCTCTTGTCTTGCATCCGCACTCCGCTGCCAGGAAGTTTGCCAGATAAGTGGCTGTTCCCTGAAGCTGTTTGTGTCCAAATGCATCCACATAGTCTCCCACGCTTCCAAGCTCACATACATATCTTCCGTCTGCCAGCTTGATTCCCTCGGAAACTGCGATTACAATAGATGCTTTTTTATTCAGAAGATCTTTTACTTTTGCAAGGAATTTCTCAACATCAAAAGGCACTTCCGGCAGATAGATCAAATCCGGTCCGTCGCAGTCCTCAGATTTTGCCAGTGCTGTGGCACCTGTAAGCCATCCGGCATTACGTCCCATGATCTCCATGATCGTAATCATATTTTTCTTATAAGTAAGTCCCAATGCATCGCGGATCACTTCTTTTGTGGATGCGCCGATATATTTTGCAGCACTTCCGAATCCGGGTGTATGGTCTGTCAGCGCCAGGTCATTGTCGATTGTTTTCGGAACACCAAGGAACTTCTGAGTCTGTCCTGTAAGAATCGCATAATCAGACAGTTTCTTGATCGTATCCATGGAATCATTTCCGCCAATGTAGATAAACGCATAGATATCCAGTTTATTTAAGATCTCAAAAATTTTCTCATAAATTGCTTTATCTTCGTGAATCTCAGGAAGCTTGTAACGACAGGAACCTAAAAATGCAGATGGTGTTCTCTTGAGTAATTCGATATCCAGTTCTGAATGAATCTGTGTTGACAGATCAATATACTGTTCATCCAACAGTCCCTGAATGCCGTGAAGCATTCCGTATACTTTGTCAAATCCTCGTTCAATGGCATTCTTATAAACTCCGGCAAGACTGGAATTGATTACTGCAGTAGGTCCTCCTGATTGTCCAACAATGATATTTCTTTTTTTCGCCATAGCAATGACCTCCTTGTTTTCACGTTTTGTTCATTATGTCTTAGAGTGTGTCTGAAAAATGCTTTACGCAAGATGTGCGTCACAATTTTTCAGACGCGCTCTGGTCCCGCAGGACTCGTTGAGGTAAATTGTAACAAATATTTTTTTATTCGTCAATCATTTATTGTGGTTTTTACACATATGATTTCTGTGTTTCGTCACTATATCAGTGTATTTTTCAATTTACCACGACATTTCAGATCTATTTTTGTATATTTATAACTATAATTAATCCGGCCCATGTGTTATACTTATAGACAGATTGATTCCGGCATCAACTTATAGCAATCAAAACCTTTTTTAAAATTGCCGGACATCAATGTCCGTGACTATTCGGTACCTTCGCAGTTACGAACCAAAATGCATTTCAAATCACCTTCGGTGATTTGCAGGATACTGCCAGCTGAACAGTTACACAATATTTATCGATCAAGGAGGATTCATTTATGATCCATACAATTGAAAACGACTATCTTAGAGTATCTGTAGACGATCATGGTGCTGAGCTTTGCAGCATTTTTGATAAAGTACATAACAGAGAAGTGATCTGGCAGGCAGATCCGGCTTACTGGAAACGCCACGCCCCTGTTCTTTTTCCTAATGTGGGACGTCATTTTGAGGATCACTATCGTATTAATGGAGTCGAATATCCCTCCAGTCAGCATGGGTTTGCCAGGGACAGCGAATTTACCTGCGTGGATATGACTGCTGATTCCATCACCCATAGGCTGAAATCTTCTGATGCCACAAGAGAAAATTATCCATATGATTTTGAGCTGAAGATCAAGCATGTTCTGGAGAAGAACCAGGTCAGTGTATGCTGGGAAGTGATCAGCCTTAATGATGAAACCATGTATTTTACAATTGGCGGCCATCCTGCATTCAATGTACCTGCCGGAGGAATTGGCTCCCAGGAGCAATATCATCTTACTTTCGACGGCAGGGATTCCCTCTCCTATCTGCTGATCGACATGTCATCAGGCACCGCGGTCGCAGATAAAGCTTATACACTGGAGCTTGAGAATGGTTCCTGCCTTATTGATGCTCACATGTTTGACAAAGATGCCCTTATTTTTGATGACCAGATTGAAAAGGCCGGCATCGCTTTCCCTGACGGAACTCCTTATGTGGAACTGATCTGTCATGGATTTCCAAGCTTTGGCATCTGGTCCGTCCCGGGTTCTCCTTTTGTATGTCTTGAACCATGGATGGGACGCTGTGATGATTTTGGATTTAAGGGCGAGCTTCCGGAAAAGAAATATATCAACACTCTGGACAAGGATGAAATTTTTACTGCATCATATGAAATAAAAATTTATTAATTTTCTCCATTTATCCTGAAAGCTGTGCTATAATGTCACAGTATATGAAAGTCATCCTGTCCGGTATCCACGAATTTACCCATGCAGACATGACTGATTCATGGCAGCCACTCAGGACTTTCATAGAAAAACACAGGAGGAAATTTCCATGACTAGAGAAGAATTTCAGAAGCTGACACAGGATGTTGTACTGCTCGACGGTGCTACCGGTTCCAATCTTATGGCCGCCGGAATGCCAAGAGGAATCTGTACAGAAGCATGGATCATGGAGCACAAAGAAGTTCTGCAGAATCTGCAAAAGGCTTATGTTGAAGCAGGAAGCCAGATCGTATACGCACCTACTTTCGGCGGAAACCGTTACAGTCTCGGACTTCACGGACTGCAGGATAAGCTTGCGGAAATGAACCATGCACTTGTAAATATTTCCAGAGAGGCAGTAGGACATAAGGTCTATGTTGCCGGTGATATTACCACAACAGGCAAGATGATGGAGCCTGCCGGTGATCTCACCTATGAGATGGCATATGAAACATACTGTGAACAGATTAAGGTTCTTGAGGATGCAGGTGTTGATCTGATTGCTGCGGAAACCATGATCAATATCGAGGAAACACTTGCTGCACTGGATGCTGCTGCATCCGTAAGTTCTCTTCCTGTAATGTGTACAATGACCGTAGAAGCTGACGGAAGCATTTTCAGCGGAGGAAATGCTGTGGAGGCTGCGATTGCCCTTGAGGGTGCAGGTGCTGTGGCAGTTGGGATCAACTGTTCTGTAGGACCTGACCAGCTGGTATCCGTTGTCCGCAATATCAAAGAGAACGTATCCATTCCTGTCATTGCCAAACCTAATGCCGGTATGCCGACGATTGATGATCAGGGAAATGCCATTTACAGTATGGACGCCAAAAGCTTTGCTGAACATATGAAGGTTCTGATCGAAAATGGTGCGTCTGTTGTTGGAGGATGCTGTGGTACTACTCCGGAATTCATCCGCGAGATAAGCAGAAGCCTCGGAAGATAGATTTTGTATCTTCGACAGCCATAGTCAGACGAATAACGAATATTCGCAGCCAAAGCAGGGAACTTTCCTGATTCGGTTAAAGAGGGATATGACTCAAAAAAGCACATAACTTAGGATAGAATCTGTCTCAATCCGAGATATTCTCATCCTCTGTTATGTGCTTTTTGGTAATTGTCCGGCTTTCCTCTGTCCTGATTCTGCGAAAATACCATGGCAATTCTATAAACAATTGCGCTTTTTATTATCTGCTTTTCATCTACTTCACTTTGATTGCCTTCTTCGGACACATCTCCTGGCAGCAGAAACAGCGGATACACTTTCTGTAATCATATACCGGCGGCTTTCCTTTGCCTTTTCTGAAATCCACAGCTTTCCCCGGAACCGGACAGCTCTGCACACAGATCCCGCAGCGGACACATTTATCAGCTTCTATATATGGTTTTTTCTGAAAAATGTTTAACGCTCCCGCCATTCTTGTCCAGATATTCTTTCGCACTTCTGTGCGGTCTACATTAAAAGCCGGATTTCCGTATTTTTTCACTGCCTCTGCCATGGAAATCTCCCCGTCTGGTGTCAGAAGGGTAATCTCCTCTTCTTTCCATGTACCAAGTCCCATTTTCTCGCCATGATAGTTCGTCGGAACCATCTCCGGTTTCAGATAAACCAGACGGCTGAATACACTGTCCAGTGCAACCGGATCTGTGGACATCAGCAGTACATTCATAGGAACCGGATCTCCCGAACCCGGTCCGTTGCCCTCCATGGCCACGATCCCATCCATCACATACAGCTTCGGTGCCACACATTTATTCAGATCAATAAGCATTCTGGCAAAGCTGTCTGCACTCGGGTACTGCGTGTGCCCCTTCGCTTTATGGAATCCATATACAAACCCATAGCTGTTCTTAACCGCACCGGTGATACGTTCTAATGCATGTGTTTTCATCTTGCTCAGGGAAATCACACAGTCCTGCTCCAACAGTTCTTTTGGCAGGATAAATTCCTTTGCCTGGACTCCCTGCGGATAAGCAGTTTTCACGCCCTCAGAATAATCAACAGCCGGAATATGATATTTCTCCAGATAAGTATCCATTCCTGTTCCGCGAATCACTGCCTGAGTGGTTCCATGACCGCAGGAATCTGCAAGCACAATATTCTCATACCCACTTTCACGCAGGATTCCCGCAAAAACTCCTACTACAACCGGATGTGTGATCACTGCTTTCTCTACCTCTGCTTTTTTCAGCAGATTCGGCTTCAGCAGGATCTTCGCATCCTTTGGAATCAGAGTCTCCACTCCACCCAGAAAATCCAGCCCCTGTTTCAGCAGCATATAGATTTTTTCTTCATCATATTCCCGGCAGGGAAGTAATACCACTTTACTTTTCACCAAATTCACGCACCTTTATCATCTCCGGACAGATCCACCTGTCTCAGTGCTTTTCTTACCGGCAAAATACATGCCGGCACTACAGAGAGACAGTCCACACCCATCCTCAGAAATTCTTCTGTCAGGGCAGTGTCTGCTGCAAGTTCCCCGCAGATACAGACACGTCTATTTTCTGCATGTCCCGCTTCGATCACCATTTGAATCATACGCAGCACTGCCGGGTGATGGTCATTATATTTCTTGCGCAGAAGCGGATTCTGTCTGTCCATCGCCAGTGTATACTGACTCAGGTCATTGGTTCCAAGACTCAGGAAATCCACTCTTCTGGCAAGCTCCCGGCTGATCATGACTGCTGCCGGAGTCTCGATCATGATTCCTGTCTTAATATGTTTATACGGAATTCCTTTTTCATCCAGCCCGATCTTTACTTCCCGGATAATTTCTTCAATCTCATCCATTTCCTCTTCTGAGCTGATCATCGGATACATCAGCGCCAGGTTTCCATATGCACTCGCCCTGAAAATTGCCCGAAGCTGTGCCTTGAACATTCTTTTTCTGTCAAGGCAGAGACGGATTCCTCTGTTCCCCATGATCGGATTTGTCTCGTCCGGGATATTCAGATATTCTGCCTGCTTGTCTGCTCCGAGATCTGCCGTACGGATCACAGTGAGCTTTTCTCCCATGGTCTCCGCAATCTTTTTGTATGCAAGAAACAGCTCATTTTCACGAGGATAATTTTCTCTTCCAAGATACTGGAATTCACTGCGCAGAAGACCAATCCCGGCAGCTCCGTAATACAGCACACTGTTCAGGTCGTCCATATTTCCGATATTGGCATAGATTTCAATTTCTCTGCCATCTTTTGTGATATCCGGTTCTCTCCTTAATTTCAGAAGTTCTTCTCTTTCTTCTTTATCAGCCTGCCTGCGGATCTCATATTCTTTTTTTACCTCTTCATCCGGATCAATATACAAAGTTCCGGTATATCCGTCCACAATAGCCTGCCGTCCGTCCCACTCCGAATCTGTGTCAATTTCCAGCAGAGCCGGTATATTCATTGTTTTTGCCATAATGGCAGCATGAGACATGTCGGAACCATGATGGGTAACAATAGCCATCAGTTTATCCTTATCCATCTCCATCAGTTCTGTTGGCGTGATACTCTCCGTCACAACGATCACAGGCTCATCCCCAAGATCTATCCTGGGAGAGATACCTCCCAGTTCACCGATCAGGCGGTCGGAAATCTCCCGCATATTATCCAGCCGTTCTTTAATCGCAGGCTCTTCCAGAGTTCTGAAAGTCTTAAGCATCTCATCCCTTGTAGTCATTACCGCATAGGCAGAATTTACTTTTTCACTCTGTATGACACTCTCAATGGCACGTTGAAAGCTTTTTCCCTCCAGCAGATTCTTCTGTCTGAGAAAAATCTCTGCCTGGGTTCCCTGAATTATGCAGTTTTTTTCATATAAATCCTCCAGCTGTTCCATGACTCTGGTGCGCGCCTGCCGGAAAATATTCAGCTCTGTTTTCACATCTGTGATCTCGTACTGGCGCATCTGATATTCGCTTTTATGATAATACAGTATCTTACCGATGGCAATTCCGGAAAAGGCACCGGTTCCCTTGTAAACATCCATATTAACTCCTTAGTTGATTAACCCCTTAGTCGCAGGCAGCCTTAAATTCAGTCCAGTTCTTCTGATACTGTGCGTCTGCGTCCTGGCTTACATTCTGGACGATCTCGCCCTTTGTAACATCATCCGGAACTACCAGATCCGGATTTACCAGCTCATCTGCTGCTTTATTTGTGCTGTAATAGCCGATATAGTCTGTGCATTTCGCTGCAACCTCCGGCTGCATGATGTAATCCATGAAAGAATATGCCGCATCTTTATCCGGCGCTTCACTTGGAATAAACATACCCATAATACCAAATCCAAGTCCTTCTTCCGGATATACCACCTTCAGATCAGGATTCTCAGCCAGAGCAGCTGTTACCTGAGAGGTATAAAGAAATGCAACACTTGCTTCTCCGTTGAGAAGTGCATTCTGTGTATTGTCATCCTGGATCAGACGTACATTCGGAGCAAGTTCCAGAAGCTTCTCTCCTGTCTTCTTGATCACGTCAACGTCCTCTTCATTCATGCTCTCGCCCATGGAAAGCTGGGTGATACCATTGATCACACGATAGTTTGCAGTCAGTGCAATGCTGTCCTCAAGAGACGGATCCCAGAGGTCTTTATATCCTTTGATATCAATATCCACCTGTTCCGGATCATAAACGATCAGCGGGATGCCTGCTCCGTAAGGAACTGTGTATTCGTCATCCGGATCATAGAACTGTCCCTGATATAATGGGTTGATATTTTTGATATTCTCCAGAGAATCCTTGTCAAGCTTCTCTGCAAGTCCTTCCTGGATCGCAGTTTCCAGAATATAATCATCTGCGATCACGATATCATAGTCACCGCCCTTTGCCATGGAAAGCTTCTCAAGCATGGTTTCATCTGTATCGAAGTTTGAATAAACAACCTTAACTCCTGTCTCTTTTTCAAAATCATCCAGAACTTCCTGCGGGAACATTCCCTCCCATGTAAAAAGTACAAGTTCTTTATCATCTCCTGCATCCTTGAATCCGGTGAATGCTGTTCCTGCCATTAATGCACACATCACTACTGCAAGTACTCTTTTTTCATAAATGATCTCCCTTCTTATGCTCTGCATTGTTGTCTATATCAGTCACTGTCCGCCTTCCACCGTATCGGCAGACAGCGGCTATCCTTTTTTACTTTGCTTTTACTTTTGTCCAGAGTTCCGCAAATTTCTGCTTGATCTTTGGCTGCTGATAAGCAAAGATTTCGTTATTCGGGTTGGTTGTATCCGGAATATAAGAACTGATCCCGGCATAGTCCCCCTCCTTCATGGTTTCAAAAGCACTCTTCACTGTAGAAGTATACCCTACTTCTTCCGTATTGGAAAGAGCAGATTTATCACTGATCATAAAATCAATAAATTCATGGGCAAGCTGTACTTCGCTGCAGTCCTTTGTGATAACCATTGCATCATACCATCTGTTGGTTCCCTGTTCCGGTGTAAAGTAGTCCAGATTCGGATTTTCACTGATAATGTAAGATGCATCTCCGGAGTACACAACTGCCAGCGCTTTGTTTCCTGAAATCATGTTGTCGATCACATCATCGCCTGCATAGATCGGATCCATAGTGTCACGCTGATCGATCAGCCACTGATAAGCCTCCTCGATCTCAGACTCATTTGTAGTATTCATGGAATACCCAAGTGCTTTTAATGCTATCATAAAGGAATCTCTCTCAGAATCATACATGTAAATATTTCCTTTATATTTCGGATTACACAGAAGATTCCAGCCATCTTTCAGATCAGCCTCATCTACTACTGTCTTATCATAAAGGATTCCTACTGTTCCCCAGAAATACGGACAGGAATAACGGTTGCCCGGATCATAGCTCTGGTTCATGACATCATTCAGCAGATTTTTCTTATTCGGAATTTCTTTCCAGTCAAGTGCCTGCAGATATTCTTCTTTGATCAGTCTCTCAATCATGTAATCAGACGGGATCAGTACATCATAAGTCTCACCGCTTGAAAGCTTGGTGTACATCATCTCATTTGACTCAAAAGTCTCGTATACGATGGTACAATCATATTCTTTTTCGAAATCCTCCAGCAGGGAAAGATCCATGTACTCTCCTGCATTGTAAACTTTCAGCACATGAGTGGACTGTGCCACGAATCCCCATTTGATCAGCCCTGCCGTAACGGCAACAACCAGAACTACAGAGACAATTTTTACTGCTTTCCTGTTCAGCTTTCTGGCTTTATTCTTAAACTTCGGAAGCAGATTGGACAAAAGCAGTACCACGATGATGACTACGATCACGATGGTTGACAAAGCATTGATTGTCGGATTGATACGCTTTGTCATATTATATACAACAATAGAGATATTCTTTACACCATTTCCTGATACGAAATAGGAAATAACGAAATCATCAAATGACATGGTAAATGCAAGCAGTGCGCCTGCGAAAATACCCTCTTTGATCATGGGCACGATAACCTTTGTCAGAGCCTGAAAAGGTGTTGCCCCAAGGTCCATGGCAGCATTTGCCATATTCGGATCCAGAGCTCTTACCTTCGGATAAACGCTGGTAATTACATACGGGGTACAGAATGCAATATGTGCCAGCAGCATAGTCAGATATCCTTTTCGAAATCCCAGAGAAGAGAACAAGAGCATCAGGCTGATGGCAGTTACGATCTCAGGATTCAGGATCGGGATATTATTAATATTTAAAAGCAGTTCCTTGATTACCTTCTTTGATTTGGATAAACCGATCGCTGTAATGGTTCCAAGTATTGTAGAAACAATGGTCGCAATGATCGCAATGGTAACAGATACATAAACTGCCTTAATTACTTCCCCGTTACCGAGAAGTTCCTGATACCAGCGCAGGGAAAAGCCTGTAAATCTGGTCAGTGACTTGGATGAGTTAAAGGAAAAGATCATCGTCACCAGGATCGGCAGGTAAAAGAAAGCAAGGCAGAGTACTACATATAACATTGAGAAAAATTTATTATTACGTTTCATGCCGTCCTCCCTTATTCATCTTTATCCATCTTCTTCATCAGGCTCATAAATATCAGAATGAGCACAGCCAGAATCAGAGAAATCGCACTTCCGAAGTTCCAGTCACCAACTGAGATAAACTGAGACTCGATCAGGTTACCGATCAGCATGTACTGTCCGCCTCCGAGAAGTTTCGGAATAACGAATGTAGAAATAGACAGCAGGAATACCATCATGATTCCATTAAGCACACCGGGGATGGACAATTTCCAGATAACCTTTGTAAAGGTCTGGAATTTATTTGCCCCCAGGTCATAGGCAGCCTCGATAAAGGATTTATCCATTTTGCTCAGGGATGTATGGATCGGGATGATCATAAACGGCATAAAGTTACAGACCAGACCAACCACTACGGAAAAGTCTGTATACATCATTGTCACCGGGGAAATCCCCAGTAATCCAAGCAAATGGTTGATGATACCATTGTCTGACAGCAGGTTCATCCATGCATAGGTACGCAGAAGCATATTGATCCATTCCGGAATAGTTACCAACAGGATCAGAAGACTCTGGGATTTCTCCGGACATTTGGAAATAATATATGCCAGCGGATAGCCAAGTCCCAGACAGATGACCGTCGTCAGAATTCCAAGCTTAAAGGACTTGAAAATAACGCTCATATACGTAGCTTCCAGGAATTTGCGGAAATTCTCCAGGGTGAAGGAGAACGTCAGCACTTCGTTTCCATCTTCTGTAAATGCATATAATGCGATCAAAATCAGCGGGATGACAATGACCACAAATGCCCACACAAGATATGGTTTGATAAGATTTCTGTACTGTTTCATCAGTAGCTTCCCATCTTACACATAACATGGATGTCTTCAGGCCCGAATTTCAGTCCCACTTCCCTTCCGACTTCCGCATAATCTGTGGTATGAACCATATAAGTACGAAGCTCTGTCTCGATCAGGATCTCATAATGCACGCCCTTGAAGGTAATATTGCGCACGATTCCCCTGATCTTTGCCTGACCGGGATCTACGATATCCAGATCCTCAGGTCTTAATACAACTTCAATCTCTTCATTATCCTCAAATCCCTTATCCACACATTCAAACTCAAATCCGTCAAAAGCAACCAGATAATCACGGATCATGGTTCCCTCGATAATATTAGATTCACCGATAAAGCCTGCAACAAAACGGTTTTCCGGCTCATTGTAGATATCTGTAGGAGAGCCGATCTGCTGAATCTCACCGTTATTCATAACAACAACCGTATCTGACATGGACAGGGCTTCTTCCTGGTCATGGGTAACATAAATGAAAGTAATGCCAACTTCCTGCTGGATCTTCTTTAATTCTACCTGCATCTGTTTACGGATCTTTGCATCCAGTGCACCCAGGGGCTCATCTAAAAGCAGAACCTTCGGCTCATTTACCAGAGCTCTGGCAATGGCCACTCGCTGCTGTTGTCCACCGGAGAGCAGAGTTACATCTCTTTTCCCAAAGCCTTCCAGACCAACCATCTTCAGCATACGCTCCACCTTCTGGGCGATGACAGTTTTATCGACCTTCTTCAGGTTCAGCCCGAAACCGATGTTCTCCGCCACATTTAAATGAGGGAAAAAGAGCATACTTCTGAAACACAGTATTAACCTCTCTCTTGTACGGGGGAAGCTTGGAGATCTCAATCCCGTTAAACAGTACTTCTCCGTCACTTGGTTCTTCAAAGCCTGCAATGATTCGAAGGGTGGTTGTCTTTCCACATCCGCTGGGTCCCAAAAGTGTCAGGAATTCCTTTTCGGTAAATATCCAGATTGATGCCGCGCAAAACCTGCTGATCATCAAAATTCTTGGTCAGATTTTTTAACTCAATCAGTTTGTTCATCATCTTTTCCTTCCTCTGAATGTATTTTTCTCTGTTTTTTATAATCCGGCTGTTCCAAAAGCATTGACCGGCTGTTCAGAATATTCGTGAAAGCTATATCATTTATTTTTTCTTCTTTGTTATCAGTGAATAAACAATAAAAATAACCAGTGTAGCTGCCAGCAGAATGGTACACAACGCATTGATCTCCGGCGTCACTCCCGTTTTCAGCTGTGTGTACACCTTGATCGGCAGCGTAGACAGACGCGGTCCGTTTACAAAAATACTTATTACCACATCATCCATAGACATGGCAAACGCAAGCAGCGAACCTGAAATTACTGCCGGCATAATTAAGGGCAGCGTAATATCCTGGAAAGCCCTGAAAGGTCCTGCCCCCAGATCTCTGGCTGCCTCTTCCAGCGCCGGATCCATGCCTGCCAGTCTTGCCTTCACTTCCATCAGAATATAGGGCACACAGAATACCGTATGACCTATTAACAGTGTCAGCATGCCAAAGGGCAGGTTCAGCATATAAAAGAATGCCATCAGCACCATACCAAGGATAATCTCCGGTATCATTAACGGCAATATGGAAATGTATTCCAGTGCCCCTTTTGACTTCCAGTGAATCCTTGATAACCCAACTGCACCCAGAGTACCGATCACTGCGCTTACCAGACAGCTTAATACCCCAAGGATCAGACTGTTCACCAGTGCTTCCAGCATTGCTCTGTCATGGAAAAGTTCCTGATACCATTTCAGGGAAAAACCCGTAAATTTCACCGGCAGTTTGGATTCATTAAAGGAGAAAACGATCACTACCG
>NZ_JBWJVP010000066.1:0-9938 GCF_056339915.1 Blautia sp. ZXY-1-B12
TTGCTACGATTGTTAAATAATTGCAAAAAAGGTTTCAAATTATCAGAACTCTTGATGAGATAATGATAACATGAAACCTTTTTGCGTAAAGCGGTATGTTGGATTTGCTTCATGGGGACCGCTTCATATTTTATTTTTATGCACATCATTCTTTATGGGGTCTGACCCCAATGTTCAGCAATACCCACACGGTCACAATCCGAATCAGTTACCAACAACAGGTCAGCGTTGCACTTCCTGGCATACTCCATTGATAAGCATCCGGTATACTTCAAAATATTTGCAGCGTATCAACAGCTCCGATGCCATCCCCGGACGGTACTTCAGAACCCGCAGCGGCTGTCTCGGCTCTGCACTGCCGTGAAGATCTGCCACATCCAACGCCTTGTCGATATGCAGTTCTCTTTTCTTCCCGTCCTTTCCTATGCGGTCGTAATCATACAGCCGATAGGTCAGGTTCGAGCTTTCCTGGATTTCTGCAACGAGCGCACCTGCCCCAATGGCATGGATCGTGCCTGCAGGGATAAAAAACAGGTCATCCTTGTGAATAGGTACATTCTGCAGATACTTCATCACCGTGCCCTGTCTTTCTTATCAGTTGTATTTTCTATCTTATTTACCGCTCCAGCTCAAACTTCTGCTTATCGTGAACGTTGATATCCGCGCCCAGCTGTACTTCAATCGGAATGAAAGTGATCGCATACGATCCTTATATAAATGAGACTGCTGCTCAGGAGCTAAATGTAACACCTGTTACTTTAGAACAGCTTCTCAAAGATAGCGATCTTATCTCTGTTCATTGCCCACTTACAAAAGATACTTACCATCTTATCGGGAAAGAAGAAATGACATTATTAAAACCAAACGCTATTCTTGTGAATACAGCTCGTGGCGGAATCATCGACGAGGCCGCTCTTATCGAAGCACTGCAAAACGGCAAGATTTCTGGTGCCGGAGTAGATGTATTTGAAAACGAACCAGTTACTCCAGAACATCCATTACTCCATATGGATAATGTAATCGCAACTCCACATAGCGCATGGTATAGCGAAACTGCAATTCATACATTGCAAAGAAAAGTAGCCGAAGAAGTAGTTAATGTATTAAATGGTAATCCTCCTTTTAATTGCGTAAATATGAAATAATTGAAGCAAGCGTCTCGTAACTAGGTAATCATTCGTATATTAACATCTTATAAAAGCCATCTGATACTGTTCTTGGCTGTCTGCCAGATTCTCTATCAGATGGCTTAGTATTATTTTTTCAGTTTAGTACGGCAGTATTCCGGAAGATCCTCTGGTAGTGTAAAATAGTTTGTGTTTTTGGATTATAAAGTGCCACAGCACTTTCCATCTACTCTTTCAGGTTCTTTCCGGCATTGTATTCAGGCTTCAGCTTCTTCCGGCCACCGCCTGGTTTTCTTGTTTTCTTCATTTTACTCATGCAACTCCAACGGCAGTCCATCCGGGTCATGGAAGAAAGTCATCTTCTTGCCGGTGTAATCATCCATGCGGATTGGTTCACATTCAATCCCTACCTCCGCCAGCTCATTCACCGTCTGCTCCACGCTCTCCACACAAAATGCAAGGTGACGCAGCCCACAGGCCTCCGGGCGGTTCGCACGCTTCGGCGGGTTTTCTTCTGCAAAAATCTCCAGCTCTGTGTGCTCATTGACACGAAGATCTAGCTTCCAGTCCTTACGCTCTGGACGGTAGTTTTCCCTGATGACAGAGAATCCAAGCTTGTTCACATAAAAATCCTTAGCAACTTCGTAGTCAGATACGATGATTGCAATATGATGTATTTTTGATAAGTTCATTTTCTCACGCTCCACTTCTTTAAATTTTGTTCTTCTTTTATTTTCGTTATAAACTATACGGCAACCTTCAAAAAATACCGTGTGAACTCCTGAAGTTCAGTTTGTCCACACGGCATTTATTTTTCTTGGATTCTTGTTTATTTCAGTTTTTCAAGAATCTCGTCCGCACTCATACCGCCGGCTAATAATCTCTTAACCACACTCTCTTCATGGGGTCTGACCCCGCAGTGCTTTATTAATCCCGATTTTTTTGAACAAATCTTCTATCTTTATAATAGCTTGTTCTGTTTCAGCCTTTGTCATTGCAGATTGGGAAGCTTTCGCTTTGCGAAATTCTTCGATATTGTATGAATTCTCCTGTGTGCACATCTGCAGATACATATTGAGTAAACATAGTTCTTTCTCAGAAAAATCCTTTACTAATTTTCTCAATTCCGCATCAGAATATGAAGATATTGGTTTTGAATCTGTAGCTTCCTCATCATAGGAATCGTAAGAAAAATATTTATTTGTAACAGATATTACTTCATAAGAGAAAGAGGATTCCATACCAAGTTTAACCTGATAGTTTAATACAGTAGGGATTGTGCAATGTAAATATTTACTGGCTAATTCAACAGTAAAAGGAGTTCCTGATTCTTCACATTCCTGCTGAATTTTTTTGATTTTTTCCAGTTGATTAGCTAGATATGGAGTTGTATTATATTTTTTGAAACTTACGAAAATGCAAACAGCATGTTTTATAGAATAGCGAAAAAATGTAGTCGCTCTTCCGAGATCAGGATTAAATCTGGGCAAGTCTGCTAAAACTTCAACCCATAATGACTGATATAACTCCTGAAATTCGCATTTTTCGAGTGTACTACGATAACTGTAATACAGTTCATACATTATATAATTATTCAAATACTCATAAATCAACTTATCTGCTTTATCGCGACTTCTTTTATCAGATGCATTTCTTTTCATTTGTATATAAGAATATAATAAATATGCATCGAAATTTGGATTCGTCTTATATCTTTTGCGTTCAGAACTGTTCTTCATAAATTTATCCTTTCATATTTGCCATACATTATTTCATACTGCTATTCATAGGATTCTTTCCTGTGTATATATAAGTTCCTTAAGCATGGCATCAACAACAGATTTCGGACTGTAAACATGGCCAGTCCAAAAGAAGAATCCTTTCCTGGATTCAAATAAATTCCCATTCTTTATGGGGTCTGACCCCGAGAGTTTTTCCAAAAGTGCCGGATTTTCTATGCTAAGATGGAGGAGCCGGTTACTCCTCCATAACTTTTTATTCCTCAGCTAATCTTTCCTGGATATATGTAAGCTCCATCATCTTAGTTTTAATTTCTTCTTTATTGAGAAGTTTTGTCTTCATGGGGTCTGACCCCGAGAGTTTTTCTATCATCACAAAAGCGTATGGCAGCCGCCCACGCTTCAAAGGCATTTTCCATCAATACTGGTTTCATATCTTGCTTGTTCTTTTCTCTTCAAAAGACAGGTACCCATGTCAACGATGGGAGAAACACGTTCATCCTAACCGTTAACATGAGCGGTTCACTTGCTATTTAAAATGATTGAGCTGTTTCTAACTCGCAGGCTTTATCGTACAGATTATCATAATGCAAAGTCAGAATGTTTTGCTGGGTTACTTTGTTTCGACGATCACGATAAGTAGCTTCGTTGTAATCCTCACGCAAGCCTGCGACCACAGCGTAGTGGAAGCGGCTTGAATCATATTCTGAAAATTCCTTCGGAAGTGAGGATTTGTTGCTGTACTTGGTGATCGTTACAAACGATGCAGAAAAGTGTGCTTCGATTTCTGCTTTCCAATCATAAATTTGATAAGTACCTTTTCTAAAGGTTTCTCCCTCGTGTCCAGATTTCAAGGTTGTTCTTCCATTAGGGTGTTCAAGCTCGACAAATACAAACTCATATCCGCCAGAGCTTTTTCCTATCAACAAATAATCGGCAATGTACTTACCTAAAGCAAATTCCGGGAAGACATATGCATCGTGGTGACCAAAATTATAATACTTAAATACACCAGCAATAATATGATAAGCAGGTCTGTGATTAATAAAGCGAAGAACGTTTCTTTCGTTTGTATTTGCATCATGAATCAAGGCACAAAATTCTTCATTTAGTTGTTCCATATTACCTTCGTTCTGGAAATCAAACAACTCAATATGATTGTTAGGGAACAAACTATCATAGTGTCGAACTGCTGCTGGATACAATCGCCTATGATTTATCTTCCCAAATCCTCTGTCTCCGACAGCTTTTCTTTCAGTACACAAAATACCCTCATACAGTTGCATTTCCTGTTTGGTAGGAACGCTCTTTATATAGTCTCGTTTATATAAATTCATGATACTTCCTCGGATAATATCAAATAAAGCTTCCTCATGGGGTCTGACCCCGAGAGTTGTTCTTGCCAGTCTGGATGTACAGCTTGCCAGCAGCTCCTTAAATACTGCTTCGGCTTCAGCTTTCTTTGCTACTTCTCCGCAATCTGGGATGCATAGTTGTTCCACAAAACAAAACATTCGTTTTATGTCTTTTATTATGCACTTTTCTTTTCCAAAGCTATTTTTTCTACTTCTTCCAGAGTAAGCTCTGTGTACATTGCAATATCTTCATAATTAAGTTTACCATCTTCTATCATTAAACGAGCCATACGAATTGCTTTCATTTTTTCTGCTTCTCTTGCTGCTTCATTTCTCATATCTTCCATAGCTTTACACATAATTGCCACTCCTTTCTCATCTTCTTTAAAATAATGTACACGGTCAGCCAGCACTTCGTAGTACATATCTTTAGCATTGGTACATGTAAAATCATGCATAAGTTTTCCTAATGCTGTTTCATCTTTTATTTGAGAGTTTACATATATAATATGCGATTGGTCATTGAACATTTTTCCTGTTTCCCTAACGATACGATCCACATGATATATTGGAATATTCTCTCCTAACACATCATTTTCTGTGATAAAAACCACATACGTTTCATTTAAATTTTGATATTGTTCACCCGGTTCTGTCACATTTGCATCAATCAAGCTACTATTATATCTAGCTCTCTTCACACCTGCACCTTTATCATCTCTTTGAATTTCAATATTATACACCTGATTTTGTCGATCCACTGCGAGAATATCCAAACGAACAGAACGCCCTTGTAAGTTTTTTATTACATATTGACTGCTCACACTTGTAACTTTAAGATCATCTCGTTTTAGTATAATCTGCAATAAAAATTCCACACAATTCTTATCTTCAAATACTTTGCTCATAAAATCATCATCTAAAAGACGAAAGCCACGTAATCTTTGAAGGTCTTCTTCGTGCTTTTGCTCAAAATCAAATCTTTCTTCCTCATTCATTGGTAACACCTTCTTTTCTCAGCTTATCCACATCTTCTATACTACCATCTTAACATCAATACACCCCTATTACAAGGACTGTATCCGCACATATTTTACTTTCTCTTGGTCAGTTTATTCAGGTAATCCAGATTTGTGGATTTGATGCGTGCCTGTTACAATGAGATTTTTTCCTTAGATGATTTCCGGTAATCTGTCCAGCGTTTTTTATTGAACAGGATGATGTCCATGATATTCATCCAACTTACGCACAAAAGAATTCCACGAAGCTATCTCTAAATTATCTGCTGGTTTACATTTTACAATTTCGTGGCTTTCTTCAATTGACTTGTCTTCTCTTTCAACTCCACCTATAGCTATATATTTAACATCTATATCCTTCTGTGGGTCAACCAATAGGGTTTTTCGAGGACCCACTAAATAATTTCCACTATATTCCTCATTGATTGCTTTATCCTTATCTTCATGTATCTGGGTTCTGAATGAACTGTAATTTCTGTTTATGTATTCCATATGATTTTTTAATTGTGTAATTGCATCATTCATATGTACATTTAAACCCTGATAGTGATTGGCCTTAACAATTTTAAAATCTGCACCTTTGACTTCTACAATGCAGACTTTCATTTTTGATCTTGATGTCAGCACTACAAAATCTGCAATTTTATCTCCAATAGGATAATTAGAAAAGCAGATATATTCCTCATGCGGCTCCGCCAGATAATCTGCCATGCCATACCATGTATCATTTGTTTTCAGAACCTTCACAGATATCTTCCCATGCTCCAGCAGTTCACCGATGAAGATAGGAATCAGATATTCTGCCTTTAGTGGATTACCCGGCACTTCCTTCTCGAAGAATTCTTTGAATCCCTCTTCCAGCGTTGTAAGGAAATCAGGAGTTAAGCCCCACATATTCATGGAAACCAGAGAATCAACATCAACAGCCATTCCTTCTGCCTCTGCTCCAGCTGCGGTCTTTACAATGTTCTTCGTTTCCACGACCTCGGTCAGGTTGTAATCCTCATCCATCTTGCAGATACCGCGAGTCACGCCACCGTTATCAGACAGCGTGTTCTTCAGCACAAAACCTGCCATACAGGACTTGCCGCCATTCACCAGATACTCATGAACAGCCTTGAAACCTTCTTTGCCATAGTAATCATCTGCATTGATGACGATGAACGGGGTCTTGATGACCTTCTTCGCTGCAAGCACGGCCTGACCAGTTCCCCACGGCTTTGTACGGCCTTCCGGCAGAGTCCCCGGAATATCGTTAATGTCCTGGAAAGCATAATCCACCGGCTCTAACTGCTTGATTCCTGTTCCGAAGCGGCTGCCAATACCAGCTGCCATGATAAGTAATGTTGTTTTCATAATTCTCCTTTCCATACCTTGTAGCGCCCAATGTGCCTTCCACAAAATTTTATGTAGTTATTAGAGCAGCGCCAGTAGCCTATGCTCTCGTTTTCGTTTATAGTTTCTTTAGAGAAAAATCATTTCTTCTTCATGGGGTCTGACCCCGAGAGGCTATTCTCAATATCTTTTACAAGGACAATATCTCAAAAATCATAGCTTTTTCTGTCCATATCTGTTAAAATTGACAATGATTAATATACAGGGGCTGCTGCACATGCAAGTGCGGCAGTCCCTGTCGAATGGATGAGGAAAATTAAAATGAACACAACAGCAAATCTTGGCAAGGCACCCGTACGCACTCTGGTGCTCCAGCTTGCCATCCCTTCTATGACCGCACAATTTGTCAATGTACTTTACAGTATTATTGACAGGATGTATATCGGACATATTTCCGAAAATGGCGCACTGGCTCTTGCAGGTGCAGGCATATGCGGTCCTATCGTTACACTCCTCACTTCTTTTGGCACCCTGGTAGGAATCGGAGGTTCCATTACCATGGGAATCCGAATGGGCGAAAAGAATCACAAAAAAGCAGAACAGGTACTGGCAAATTCTTTTCTGATGCTCAGTATTTTTTCTGTTCTGCTGACTGTCAGCTTTCTTCTGCTAAAAGATAAGCTGCTTATGTTGTTTGGCGCAAGTGGGGCTACTTTCCCCTTTGCCAATACCTACCTGACTATTTATACAACAGGTACCTTTTTCGCACTGATGGCTACAGGGCTTAATTACTTTATCAACTGTCAGGGATTCCCCCTTGTGGGAATGTTTACCGTACTGATCGGCGCAGGATGTAACATCCTGTCAGACCCGATTTTTATTTTTGGTTTTCATATGGGAATTTCCGGTGCTGCCATTGCAACCGTTATTTCGCAGATACTCTCCTGCATCTTTGCAATGACCTTCTTATTGGGAAAAAAGGTTCCTGTAAAGATTACCTTCGGACAGTACAACTTAAAAGTCATAAGGAAAATCCTTTCCCTGGGATTTTCTCCTTTTCTGATCCTGGCCACAGACAGCCTGATCCTGATCTTTATGAATACAGTGCTCCAGAAATATGGTGGTGCTTCCCAGGGCGATATGCTGATCACCTGTGCCACCATTGCTCAAAGCTATCTGCTTCTGATCACCTCACCTATGATCGGGATCAGCGGAGGTACACAGGCAATCCTGAGCTACAATTACGGTGCCAGATGCGTAAACAGGGTCAAGGACGCAGAAAGGAACATTCTGGGAGTAATGCTTATCTTTACCACCATCATGTTCCTTCTCTCCCGGTTTATTCCCCGGTACTTTGTTCTTCTGTTTACCACTGATCCACAGTATATCAGATTCTCTGTCTGGGTCATCCGTACCTATACACTGATGATCATTCCGCTAAGCTTCCAGTATGTCTTTGTAGACGGGCTGACTGCCCTGGAATGTCCAAAGACAGGACTTGCGCTCTCCGTTACCAGAAAATCTCTTTTTGTGATCAGTGCAGCTGTCCTGCCTTCTTTCTTTGGTGCAAAAGTGGCTTTTTTCGCAGAACCTGTTGCTGACGGAATCTCTTCTGTCCTCTCAACAATTGTATTCCTGCTTCTGATCAACCGCCACCTGGATAAACGCTGCCGGATGGACAAGAAAGAGAGCCTGTAAATTACTCCTGTATCTCCTCCAACGCAAACAGACTGTCCGGTTCATTGCCCACATAGCGTCCCACCACATCACGGAGAAGATTTCTCGCCAGACGCCTCTGCCCTGTATAGATCAGGACAAATCTCTCATCCAGTTCCTTCTTTGTCTGCGGTGAAAGCTCTATGTGTGCTACCTGAAGCTGCTGTTGAAGCCCAGGCATGGAGGTTATATATTTAAGACCAGATGTAATACCTCCGATCTAATCCTGCCATCCGCCTCCTGTAGACATGATCTGCTCCATTGCCAGTACATGGGCATATAAATCTTCTTCTGTATATGCGATTCCCATAAATTCAAACACTGCCTTCACACAGGCTGCCGAAAGAATAGATGAGGTGCCAAGACCGGAACCTTTGGGGACATTTGTTACCTCAGAATGCATAACAAAACCACTGCCAAGGCGTTCCAGTATTTCACCCAGAGTATGTCCTTCCCTGGGAATTATTCCGCAGGCAAGAAGGCAGGCCTTCTGCAGGGCAAAAGGATCATAAGGGTCACCTGTGGCCTGCAAAGGCTCAATCGTGTCAAACTCTCCATGAACATCCATATCCCGGCTGTCAAAAACCACCTTCTGCTCAGGAATCCTCTCCAATGTCACCTCTACCGGCTTCTCCCCGTTCAAAAGAATAGCTGCATTTAATACAGTCCCGCCCTTTTCATTACAATAGGGCGGTGTATCACTCCAGCCATTCCTTCTGAATCTTTGTCAAAGACTGCAGCTTTCTTATACTTCCTGCAGGAACCTGATCCCTGATTGCCTTTGCAATCCCGTCCATAGTTACCAGATCTGCCATCCGCTTATTCCACGCTATAATAGCATCCGGATCCGCCTCATTAAATCCGGCGCAGAGAGACTTATGGGAAGCTGCAGTCCATGAAGTTCTGTCAAACTCTTTCCTTCCTGTGACAATCTCATAAAGTTCCAGTGCCGCATCTGCTGCCTCCCGGATTGTATCTGACTCCTGATACAGCGCAGCAGACCACAAGGTATGTGCCTATCCGTTCTCCTCCCAGAATCTCACTCCAAGTGTATCTTCCAGTTCATCCAGATCCCTGCCAAACAGCCGGTTCTCCTTAGGATTATCATTTACGCCAAAAATACGAACAATAAATTTTCCGTTTCTCTGCTTCAGCCCATGGAGAACAACATTATCAGGAATAACCTGATCCTGCACATCTATGTAAGAGAGCACACTGTGGCTGCCATCCTGGAATTTCCATGCACACTTCTTCATGGGGTCTGACCCCGAGAGTTCTTTGAAACATATTTTACGATATTATACAATAAATCTCATAAATAAATCAATGAAAACAAAAATATTATATTATATAATTCAATAAAAAACGAGGTGAAAGAACATGATATTTAAATGGTTAAATGAAAGTGAAATAATGATAGAGGGGGATAAAATTGAAATATTCGCTCCGGCTAAAACAGATTTTTTCTGCGGAAGCACAGACGAGTGTGAAGAAGGATTTTTACCGGAATCACTTTGTAACGCACCTTACTATTATACGGAGATAGAAGGGGATTTTGTTCTTAAAGTAAAAGTATCGCATGGTTTTAAGGATACATATGATTCTGCTTCAGTAATGATTATGAAGGATCTGAACTGCTGGGCGAAG
>NZ_JBWJVP010000067.1:0-28959 GCF_056339915.1 Blautia sp. ZXY-1-B12
ATGCAAAAGCCTCATTGTTAAGATCAAGCTCATAATCACCGTAATTTGTTTCTGTTTTTAATGTAGCATCAATAGTAACGTTCTTTGTCTGGGCACCTTTCATTGCTGAGAAAGAATAGCTGCCATCTGCATTTACAGTAAGTTCTTTGTAATAAGACGGTGTTTCACTTAAAATGTAATAAGAGTAAGAGGCATTTTCAATCAGGGAATCTTTTCCTGTATAGGTGTTGCTGCTTGTCTGTCCTCTGTTTGTCACTGTGATCGTTACAGAGTCGGAATCTGTGACCTGCTTCTGGTCTTTCAGAAGGGAAAGATCACTGACCTTTACAGGGAAAGTAACACCTGTTACATCGGTTCCATTGGGGTCTACGTGATAAGCGGAATTTCCGTTCATCATACCTGCGGTTCTTGATTTATTAAGAGTTGCAGATGTGAAAGCATCAACTTTTACATCATTATTTTTCAGTTCTGCCTTGTAGAAATCATCGTATGGAATATTCATAAGCACATAAGCTTCGCCCTGCTGTGCTTCTGCAGCAAAAGCATCCTGGACATCTTCGGTGGTAAATTCTTCCTGCGCATCCTCGGCGGCAAACTCTTCGGAAACAGAGAAATCTGTGCTGTCTGTAAGTACCCCACTGTCTGTGAAATCAGATGCCAGAACTGCATATGGCATGCTGGTCATAGCAACTGCGGCACTCATTACAACAGGTGCTATTTTTTTCATAAGTTTTTTGTTTGTCATGTTTTTCTCCTCTTCTAAAATTTTTTTGCGGAATCACTCTTACCAGAGGGTTAATCAACTTATTAACCAAAGGGATTTTACTTTTACCAAAAGGGAGTGACTTCTGCCAAAGATATTCATATAGGATTGCTATAGGTATGCCGTCAGCAGTAATTATATAAATTAGTCACTACTAACTCATAAAATAGTAACATGCCTGTCTGAAAAAATCCACACTTTTTTATCTGGGATATTCGTCATTTTTTCTCAATAAATACTTCAGTAAAAATCAGTATTAGTTACATCTAACTTGTGGTTGCGGGAATATTTTTTCTGTGTTAAAATGTCTGAAGAATTCTGATAATTCCATTTTGGATTTTTTGAGAGGAGAAAATAGATTTATGAAGCAAAAAACAGCCTGCCTTGGGCTTTTTTCAGCTGTGGCGATCATTCTGGGATATGTGGAATCACTGGTGCCGGTTTTTGCGGGGATTCCGGGGATTAAACTTGGACTTGCCAATCTGGGAGTACTTTTTATTTTGAAGAAATATTCATTTAGGGAGGCTGCCCTGGTTTCTGTTGTCCGCATTCTGGTGATCGGATTTATGTTCGGAAATCTGTTCAGTATCCTGTACAGTCTGGCAGGGGCCGCGCTTAGTATGACAGTTATGACACTTATGCTGAAAAAAACCTCCTTCAGTCTGATCGGTGTCAGCGTTGCAGGAGGTGTTTCCCATAATATCGGTCAGTTGATCATTGCCATGCTGATCGTACAAAATGCAAGTGTGTTTGTATACGCACCGGCACTTCTGGTGGCAGGTGTTGCTGCCGGGGTAGTAATCGGCGGACTTACTAACGAGATTTTGAAAAGAGTTCATCTATAACTTTAAAAGCATCAGTTATCTGAATTTATAATCTTTCAGATAACTGATGCTTTTTTCAATCTTCTTCTATATGTTCCCGTCCCTGGTTGATGATCGTGCGGACATGATCATCTGCCAGAGAATAGAAAATAGATTTTCCCTCTCTGCGGCTCTTTACCAGTTTATTCTGTTTCAGAATACGAAGCTGATGAGAAATCGCAGACTGAGTCATATTCAATGCTTTAGCGAGATCGCAGACGCATACCTCTGCCTCAAACAAAACAAACAAAATGCGTATTCTGGTAGAGTCTCCGAAAACCTTGAATAATTCGGCCAGATCATAAAGCTCTGTTTCTTCCGGCAGGGTTTCATCTACAATTTTAAGCAGATCTTCATGTATTTCATTACTCTCACATAATTCTTCTTTGCATACTTCCATTTTCTTACCTGTTACCTTTCCGGCTTATCACAAAAGGTTTCTGCTGATTTGCCTGTTTCTTATAAATTCTTTACAAATAATGTACGGATTGCGTTTAATACTGCCAGGATCATAACACCTACATCTGCAAAAATGGCCACCCACATGTTTGCAATACCTAAAGCTCCAAGGATCAGGCAGAGAATTTTAATGCCGATTGCAAAATAAATATTCTCATATACAATACGGATACATTTACGTGCAATTTTGATTGCTTTGGAAATCTTCAGAGGATCATCATCCATCAGAACGATATCTGCTGCTTCGATAGCTGCATCTGAACCAAGTGCTCCCATCGCAATACCAATATCGGCTCTGGATAATACAGGAGCATCATTGATACCGTCACCTACGAATGCAAGTTTATCCTTTTCAGACTTCTGATTAAGAAGTTCTTCTATCCTGGAAACTTTGTCAGCAGGTAAAAGTTCGCTGTATACTTCCTGGATTCCCAGTTCTTCGGCAACCTGATCTGCAACACGTTTTGAATCGCCTGTCAGCATAACAGTCTTGCTGATTCCGGCTTTCTTCAGTTCAGCGATTGCCTCTTTTGCATGAGGTTTGATAATATCGGATATCAGGATATGTCCTGCATATTTGCCGTCAATGGCCATATGCACAACAGTTCCTACATGATGGCAATCCTGATAAGCAATGCCAAGTCTGTTCATTAATTTGGTATTACCGGCAGCTACAGATATGCCGTCAACTTTGGCAATCACACCATTACCACTGATTTCTTCAATATCAGTAACACGATTTCTGTCGATTGGTTTTCCGTATGCTTTCTGCAGGCTCTTGCTGATCGGATGGGAGGAAGAACACTCGGCAAGTGCTGCATATTCTAACAATTTTTCGTCAGGCATTTTATTGTGATGAATACCACTTACTTCGAAGACACCCTGAGTCATAGTACCTGTTTTGTCAAATACAACATATTTTGTCTGAGCCAGTGTTTCCAGATAGTTGGAACCCTTGACCAGAATGCCCTGATTGCTGGCTCCGCCGATTCCTGCGAAGAAACTTAACGGGATGCTGATGACCAGCGCACATGGACAGCTGATTACAAGGAAGGTAAGGGCTCTGTAGATCCAGTCTCCCCACATGGCAGGTTTTCCCATAATAAGAAGTACGATCGGCGGGATAAATGCAAGAGCAAGGGCTCCGTAACATACTGCAGGTGTATAGTATTTCGCAAATTTGGAAATAAAGTTTTCAGATTTTGACTTTCTGGAGCTGGAATTCTCTACCAGTTCAAGAATCTTGGATACTGTAGATTCACCGAATTCCTTAGTTGTACGGATCTTCAGCAGACCTGTCATATTGATACAGCCACTGATCACTTCATCGCCTGCTTTTGCATCACGCGGAAGACTCTCACCTGTCAGTGCACTTGTATTTAATGTAGAAGTTCCCTCGGTGATCACTCCATCGATCGGTACTTTTTCACCCGGCTGAACAACAATAATGGTTCCGATCTCAACTTCATCAGGATCAACCTGTTCCAGTGTTCCGTCTTTCTCTATGTTCGCATAATCAGGACGGATATCCATCAGTTCACTGATGTTTCGTCTGCTCTTTCCCACTGCATAGCTCTGGAAAAGTTCTCCAATCTGGTAGAAAAGCATAACTGCAACACCCTCGGAATAATCGCCAAGGAGAATTGCACCTACTGTGGCTACAGCCATCAGAAAGTTCTCGTCAAACACCTGTTTATTTAAAATACCCTTAAATGCTTTCTTCAGGATATCATAGCCGATGACCAGATATGGGATCATAAAAAGAACAAATCTCAGGTATCCCTCTGCCGGCAGTAAGGAAAAGACCACGATCAGCACTGCTGCTATGATAATTCTGATCAGCATTTTCTTCTGCTTCTTGTTCATATCAATACCTCTCTCTTCTTATAAAAGCAGGACCGCTGCAAAAAACTTTCCGGCGAAAAGCTCAGTGCCGGGATACGTTTTATGCAACAGTCCATTCTCCGGATAACTCAGAATTAAAGATAAATCTCACAGTCGTCTTCTACCTTCTTGCAGTTCTTTAATACGTCTTTCATAACTGCTTTTGGATCCTGTCCGTCTTCGAATTCAACGATCATCTTCAGCATCATAAAGTTAACTGTTGCATCTTTAACGCCGGCTGTATTCCTGGTAGCTTCCTCCATTTTATTAGCACAATTTGCACAGTCTACATCGATTTTATAAGTTTTCTTCATAATATTTTCCCTTTCCGCTCATCTCTTTTATATTAACATATGAGCACTTGTTCATTTGTTTGATTTTATTATAGCATTATTTTCTCTTCTGTCAATAGTTTTGAGGAGATTTCTTTACGGAAATAAAAAGTTATGTTATAATCCATGTTATTATAGTTTAACGTGTTGCTTTAATGTTTTAAAAAACAGGATATTATTATCTGGCAGGTATCAAAATCATAAAAAGAAATATGATACTCTTTGACAGAACATAACTGCCTGTACTGTTTGCGTACAGCAGTTCACAGTAGCAATATCGGAAAGAAAAAAGGAGGGTATCAATATGGCGATACATGAATCAGGAGAAGATTATCTCGAAGCGATCCTTATGATCCAAAAAAGAAACGGTAATGTCCGCTCTATCGACATTGCGCATGAACTGTCTTTTTCAAAACCGAGTGTCAGTGTTGCAATGAAGAATTTGAAAGCCAGTAATTACATTACGATTGATGAAAATGGATTTATCAATCTGACGGAAACCGGGCAGGAAATTGCAGATAAGATTTATGAAAGACATACCTTTCTGACCGGATGGCTGACTTCTATCGGAGTTGACCCGAAGGTTGCAGCCGAGGATGCCTGTAAGATGGAGCATGCGATCAGCGCAGAGAGTTTTGCTGCCATTAAGAAGTCTATTGCAGGCACGCATGAAAATTATAGCAATCCTCGTAAATAATGCATTTAAGACAGTTCAGCAGCGTGCGAAAGACAAGGAAGATATCTGCAGGCGTGCTGACGCACGGCAAAGATATCTGACGCAGGATTTCACACTCTGCTGGGCTGGATTAAGATGCATTATTTTAGAGGATTGCTATAAATAAAAACATAATAAAAACCATATCCCGGATTTTCAGAGACTAAGCATCTGTTGCTTTATCATGAAATCCCGGATATGGTTTTTTATGGTTATCTTTATGCTTCCTCTTCTTTTGGAAGAAGATTTCTCATACTTCTTAAACTGATAGTCAGTGTTGACATGTTATGAAGCAGTGCAGATGTTGTAGGCATAATGATACCTGTAACTCCAAGTGCGATCAGACCGCCGTTTATACCGATAATAGTTCTGTAATTATTGTGGATACGCTTCATCAGCGCTGTACTCAGTCTCTTTAACGTAACAATCTCATGGAGATTATCTGCAGAAATTGTAACATCTGCAATCTCACGTGCAATAGCTGCGCCATCACTGATAGCAATTCCCACACTTGCAGAAGAAAGTGCCAGTGAATCATTGATCCCATCACCGATCATAATAACTTTATGCCCCAGTTCTTTTTCTTTCTCTACAAAAGATGCCTTATCTTCCGGCAGAACTTCGGAGTAATATTCATCTACGCCTACACGTTTCGCAATAGCTGCTGCTGTACGTTCACTGTCACCGGTCATCATTACGACTTTTGTAATGCCGGCTTCTTTTAATTCACGTACTGCATCTGCAGCCTCTTCACGAAGCGGATCTTCTACACAGATAACTGCTGCAAGTTTTCCTTCGATTGCAAGATACAGGTGAGAACATTCTAATGGCAGGTGTTCAAATCTGTCTTCCATTCCTTCCGGAATTACACACTTTTCATCTTCCATTACGAAATGCCAGCTTCCGATCACTGCCTTTTTGCCTTCAATAGTTGTAGAAATACCATGAGCTACGATATATTCTACTTTTGAATGCATTTCCTCATGAACAAGATGTTTCTCTTTGGCTGCATTGACAACTGCTCTTGCCATGGAATGAGGGAAATGTTCCTCCATACATGCTGCAATACGCAGAAGCTCATCTGAACTCAGCTCGTCACTGAAAGATACCACATCTGAAACTACAGGCTTTGCTTTTGTAAGTGTACCCGTCTTGTCAAATACAATAGTCGTGGCATCAGCCATTGCTTCCATATATTTACCACCCTTTACAGTAATACTGTGAGTACTTGCCTCACGTATAGCGGATAATACGGAAACAGGCATGGCAAGCTTCAGTGCGCAGGAGAAATCTACCATAAGTACCGCAAGGGTTTTCGTCATGTTTCTGGTAAGCAGATAAGTTATCCCTGTACCTGCAAGAGTGTATGGCACAAGTCTGTCTGCAAGATGTTCTGCATTACTTTCCACAGAGGATTTCAGCTTCTCAGAATCCTCGATCATGTTGACGATCTTCTCATAGCGGCTGGAACCTGCTGCTTCTTTAACCTTAACAGTGAGTTCGCCCTCTTCCAGAACAGTTCCTGCATAGGCAAAGCTGCCTTCTGCTTTACGTACAGGCGCAGATTCACCTGTCAGAGAAGTCTGGTTGACCATTGCTTCTCCTGCTGCAACATCTCCGTCAAACGGAATCACATTACCCATATGTACGCGTATCAGATCACCTGCTTTAACAGAAGAAGCAGATATAAGAACCTCCTGTCCGTCTTCATTTACAAACCATACTTTCTCTGCATTGATAGACATGCTTCTTGCAAGGTCATTGACGGATTTCTTATGTGTCCATTCCTCAAGGATCTCACCGATTCCAAGCAGGAACATGGTGGAACCTGCAGTATTGAAGTCACCGCGGAGCATAGATACACCGATTGCTGCTGCATCCAGAACAGGTACCTCCAGTTTGCCCTTCATCAGAGTACGTACACCATGATAAATGTATTTCACTGATTTTACTGTAGTGATCGCTACACGTACCGGGTATGGCAGAAACATTTTATTTAATGTACGCATTACTACAGAGTTGATCAGTTTTTCTTTATAGGTTTCGTTTAATTCACGTCCGGAATTCTCAAGTGCTGATTCAGATACCTGAGCAGTTTCATAGGAAAATCTGCTCAGTAAACGAATCAGCCCATCTCTGCTGCCGGTATAGACAACAGCGACATCCTGAGTCCTTACATAAACCGATGCCTTGCTGATATTTGCCTCTTTCTCCAGATAACACTGCAGAATATCCGCCTGTCTATAGGTCATGTGTTTCTGGGCAAGGTGGATACGGATTCGTCCTTTTATTTCATGCTTAATAGCAAATTTCATTATTCCTCGCTGCCTTCTTCTGTTTCTTCTGTCTCTTCTTTGAAATCTGTTGTCTCTTCTGTTTCTTCTGCTGCTTCGTCAGCTGTATCTTCTACCACTTCCTCAGCTGCTGCTCTGTCTTCATTGATCTGCTGTGCTTCTGCATAAATATCCTCAGCATTCTCCTGAATTGCGGAAGCTGTTTTCATTACACATGCCTTTGCACGTAAAACGGCTGCTGTGCAGTTTGTGTATAATTTCTTTGCATCTTTACTTGTAAGAATCTTGATACCTGCTGTACCGAAAGCTACTCCTGCTGCAAAGATTCCTGTTTTTTTACCGTCAAATTTAATCATTGATGTATCCTCCTGTTGTGATTTTTAATTTATTGTAACCACTCAGCATCCTTTCGGTGCTGAACAGTTATGAACTGTTTTCAGATAAATATGATGGGCAAACGCATTATTGCGACATCAGCTTATTTATATTTCATGTATTATACAGCCAAAATTCTCATATTTCTACTTTTTATCTTCTTGTTGAGAAATGTTCTCATTTCAGACATGTTAAGAAGGTTACCGGAAACCGTATTGCCAAAAGAGAGTAAAAAACTGAAGAAATATCAGAGAAAGCCACCGGAAATTATACTCTTCAGCATTTTCCCGGCGGTCATCAGTTCGTTCTCTATTTAAATTTTTACTTGTTTTCAATGTTTAAAATCACAGGAATTTACGAACATCCGCTCGATTTCCTGTTTGTCAATGTATCCACAGGCCTTCAGTCCTGTCAGGACTACATTGTTAGAACTGTCTTTTGATAATTTCTGGACTGTATTATCATACCAGCTCGATGGTGCAATACACTTTGATCTTTACAATCACGGATTTCTGACGATTTTACAGATATTTCTTCTGCTGATCGCACCAATTTCTTCCAAAAGGTTTACCATACGGTACACCGTAGCTGATCCGATGCCCGGATCCAGGCGGGATGCATTGTAATAGATTTCTTTACAGCAGGAACACTCATTTTCAAGAATGACTTCCAACAGCATTCTTCTCTGTTTGGTAATCCTGCATCCTCGCTTCTTTAATTCCTGGATTACAACATCTTTCTGCATTCGGGTTCTCTGGTAATTGGGCTCTTTACAATTTTCCTGTCTCTGTAATGCTGCTGCTCCCAAAATCACATCATCCTTCCGCTTGTTAATTTCTGTTTCCTGACATATGGCTGCTGTTTGGCATCAGGTTTCAGTAATATGCCTGATTCTCAATGGCACCCTCTGCAGTGGCTGCAGTCTCCGCCACATGATGACTTGCCACTTTTTTTGTCTCTGACGATTCCTCTTATGATCAGTCCGACAATTAAAATCAAAATTGCTCCTACAATCAATGTTCCCATAAATGACACCTCCTGCTTTATATCATTATCATACACATATAATCACTATACTGCAATCTGATAATCAGCAGTCCACTAACTGTGAAGATACGTTACTGTTCACTTCGTTCTCAGTAACACGCTCCGCGATGAAAAAGGTATGAAACAGTTGCAATTCTGTTTATCAGAACCCGCACCACCAGATGGGACGCAGGCTCTGATCTTATTACTGTTTTATCTGGCTTTTGCCATACCCTTTACCTTTACATTAAGGCTGCCGCTTTCCTTATAAGGTCTGAACAGCAGATATAAAAATCCGATGATAATTGCGAATGCAACCACTGTCCAGATACCGAAACCGCCGCCTGTAACCAGTGTACCGATCTGATAGATACACAGAGACACAAGATATGCAAGTCCACACTGATATCCGATTGCAAATAAAAACCATTTTGTATTGTTCATCTCTCTCTTGATCGCACCCATAGCTGCGAAGCAAGGAGCACAAAGAAGGTTGAATACCAGGAAGCCGTAAGCTGCGATCGGTGTCATGGCTGCTGCCAGGTTACCCCAGATCTCAGCACCGTCTTCTGCAACTTCTGCGAATCCATAAAGCATACCAAATGTAGCTACTACATTCTCTTTTGCGATCAGACCTGTAACAGCTGCAACTGCCATCTTCCATCCTTCGCCGGCTTTTGTCCAACCGAGAGGTGCAAAGATCCATGCGATTGCTGTACCGATCTTAGAAAGGATACTCTCGTTAAGTTCTTCAACCATACCGAAGCTTCCGCCTTCCCATCCGAAGCTCATTAAGAACCACAGAATGATTGTTGAAAGAAGGATGATTGTTCCGGCTTTCTTAATGAAGGACCAGCCTCTTTCCCACATACTTCTTAAGATATTGCTGACTGTTGGCCAGTGGTATGCAGGAAGCTCCATAACGAACGGAGCCGGATCACCGGCAAACATTTTTGTTTTCTTTAAGATGATACCGGAGCAGATAATTGCTGCAATACCGACAAAGTAACAACTTGTTGAAACCCATCCGCTGTTTCCGAAGAACGCACCTGCGATCATGGCAATGATCGGAAGTTTAGCTCCGCAGGGAACGAATGTAGTTGTCATGATTGTCATCTTTCTGTCACGGTCATTCTCGATCGTACGGGAAGCCATAACACCCGGAACACCGCATCCGCTGCCGATAAGCATTGGAATGAAGGATTTACCTGAAAGACCGAATTTACGGAAAATTCTGTCCATGATAAATGCTACACGAGCCATGTAACCACAGGACTCAAGGAATGCAAGGAATGCAAACAGTACAAGCATCTGAGGTACGAAACCGAGAACAGCTCCCACACCGGCTACAATACCGTCAAGGATCAGTCCCTGTAACCATGCTGCACAGCCAATCGCATTCAGTCCGGATTCAATTGCCGGAGGAATGATCTCACCAAACAGAACTTCGTTTGTCCAGTCAGTTACGAAAGCACCAACTGTAGTTACAGATACAAAATATACAATAAACATTACAACTGCAAAAATCGGCAGTGCCAGCCATCTGTTGGTAACAATACGGTCGATCTTATCAGATGTGGAAAGCTTATCTTTTCTTGCCTTAGTCACACACTGACCAATGATAGAAGAAATATAAACATATCTCTCATTTGTGATAATACTTTCTGTATCGTCGTCAAACTCATCTTCCATTTCTTTGATCTCGGCAGATACATTTACGGATGTATTCATCTGCTCAATGATCTTGTCATCTCTTTCAAGAAGCTTGATTGCGAAGAATCTCTTCTGTTCTTCCGGTACCACACCGGTCAATTTATTCTCAACTGCTCCGATGATCTCTTCTGCTTTATCGCAGAATTCATGGACAGGTGTTACTTTCCTATGGCTCTGGGCAATGGAAACTGCCTTGTTTGCAGCTTCTGTGATTCCAGTTCCCTTCAAAGCAGAAATAGTAACAACTTCACAGCCAAGTTTCTTTTTCAGTTTATCAATATGTATTGTATCACCGTTTTTCTCAACGATATCCATCATGTTGACTGCCATGATGACCGGAATCCCAAGTTCCAGAATCTGTGTTGTAAGATACAGGTTACGTTCAATATTGGTACCATCAACGATATTGATGATTGCATCCGGTTTTTCCTGAAGAATGTAATTTCTTGCAACTACCTCTTCAAGTGTATATGGTGATAAAGAATAAATACCAGGTAAGTCAGTGAGGACCACATCCTTGTGTCCCTTCAGCTTACCCTCTTTTTCTCGACAGTTACACCTGGCCAGTTACCTACAAACTGATTTGAGCCGGTCAGTGCATTGAATAATGTCGTTTTACCGCAGTTCGGATTACCTGCGAGTGCAATTTTTACTGACATAATCTCTCTCCTCTGATTTCTTGATCTCTTTTATTTTGATCGCTTTATCCAGTCTTTCTGCTGTTGATATCACACTCAACAGTTATTAGTCATCACTAATACTTAGTTTTTATTAACTATTAGATGGCACTAATTGTTAGAAAGACCTAACATGATGTCAAAAAAAATTATTCCACGACAATCATTTCGGCATCTGCTTTACGTAAGGATAATTCATATCCTCTTACAGTTACTTCTACAGGATCTCCCAGAGGTGCAACTTTTCTTACATAAATTTCCACGCCTTTAGTGATTCCCATATCCATGATTCTTCTCTTGACCGGACCTTCACCGGTAAGCTTCTGGACTTTAACGGTCTCTCCAACATGAACTTCTTTTAATGTCTTCAAGTTTCTTTCCCTTCTTTCCCCGGAGCGTGTTTGAAAAATCATTTCCACAATCTATACGCTCTGGAATTTTATTTTTCTTTCAGGAAGAAATTATGGTTCAGACCATAATTTTGCTTGCCATATCTTTTCCAATGGCAACCCTGGATTCTTTAACATTAACGATCAGGCTTCCGTTAATCTCAGAAACAACTGTGACAACTCCTCCTACTACGAAGCCAAGCTCCTCAAGATGTCTCTTTACTTCTTCTTTGCCTCCGATCCTTTTGATTGTAAAAGGTTCACCGGCATTTACCATTGATAACGGCATTTCTTCATCCCTTCCTTTGCATTTATTAAGTGATAAATATTATCTTTATCATGTGGTTAGTGTATTCTAATTTTGGTTAGATGTCAATAACTTTAATGAAATTCTTAATGATAAAGTTTTTCAGTTTAAAACATCAATAATTTTTCTCATTAATTCATCACTATATTATGCAATATATACAAAAAGTATTTATCAGCAACGTGCTTCGAGAATACCGTTGAGTGCATTTCCGCTGCTGGTATGGCAGCGCACAATATCTGTAGAAGCGCCAACCTCGTCCAGTGCGCATTTTACCATCTTATGGGATACAGTATTTGTAAAAAGTACCAGAAGATCCGGACATCCTATCTTTTTGCCGAAGTCGGCTTCCATCTGTGTAAATACTTTACATTTACATTTATAAGATTTGCAGATTTTTTTGTACTGTCCTACCATTCTGTCATGTCCGCCTACGATTACAATACTCATGTATTATCCTCCTTTTGTTCTTTTTGATATATTAATATGGGGATTGGAAAGTATTTATCCCTTGCCTGATAATCGGGCATTGATAATACTTTGGTTACAGTTAACTTTCTCTAACTATAAGTTAGTATAAGCTAACACGAACTGCTTGTCAATATCTTCATGAAAATTTTGCGAAATTAATCCAAATTGTGAAGCAATTATTTATAAAAAAGAATCCTGCTTGCAGGATTAGCAGGATTAATTTCCTGTAATATAATAAAACTGCCATACAGTAATCCAACTGTACAGCAGTCTTTATGTATTTGTTAATATCTGTTATTTTTCGGGATTGGAATCATCATTCCGGCAATGCCACATGATCCAGTATTCCAGTAAGATGTGCGATGGTTATCCCGTAATTGGTCACAGGTACCTGTTGCTTCTTTGCCCTGTCGATGCGGTACATCACATATTTCCGGTTAAACATACATGCTCCGCACTGGATGATCAGATCATATCCGGTAAGGTCATCCGGAAAATCGGTTCCGCTTACCAGCTCTACCTGCAGGTTTTCTCCAAATCGTTTTTTCAGCATCCGGGGAATTTTCACTCTGCCAATATCCTCTTTCAGAGGTGCATGTGTGCAGCATTCGGCAATCAGTACATGAGAAGTTTCTTTCAGACTGTCAATTGCTTTTGCTCCCTCTATGTAGTAAGAAAGATCTCCCTTGTATGCCGCAAACAGTACAGAAAAGGAAGTAAGCATGCTCTCTTTTGGTTTGTTCTCATAGATGTATGGGAACACCTGAGAATCTGTGATGATCAGCTTCGGTGGTCTGGAAAGAGTCTTCAATGCAGCCGGATACCGGTCAGTAGTTACACTCATTATGAGACATCTTTTATCCAGCAGTTCTCGTAGAGTCTGTACCTGGGGCAGGATCAGCCGTCCCTTTGGTGCCTGGATATCCTGTGGCATTACAAGGAGTACCAGATCATCTTTGGAAACCAGATTCCCGGTGATCATTCTGTTACCGTAGCCTTCCGGGATTTTTTCTGCCAGAAGCTCTTTTAGTTTCCGGATTCCCTCTCCCGTTTCAGAACTGACAGGACAGACTGTTTCTCCTGTATTTTTCTGAATCATCTGAATCAGATATTCTTTTTGTTCCTGTGTATATAGATCAGCTTTACCAAGCACCGGGATTACCGGTGTCTGCCGTTTCTTAAAATAGTTATACCATTTTAATTCCTGTACCATTTCATCCCCGCAGAAAAGGATGATCGCCAGTTCAGTTTTCTGTGCAGCCAGACTGGTTTTTTCTATTCGTAATGCACCCAGTTCTCCTTCATCATCAAATCCTGCCGTATCGATGAGGACACAGGGACCAAGAGGATAGATTTCCATTGATTTGTATACAGGATCTGTGGTAGTTCCGGCAACATCCGCAACAATCGATACTTTCTGCCCGGAAAAAGTATTGATAAATGAGGATTTTCCACTGTTGGTTTTGCCAAAGATTCCGATATGCAGACGGTTTCCGGAAGGTGTTTCGTTCAGTGTCACTGCCATATTAATCCCTTCTTTCAAGAATTATGTTGATCGTTAAAAGTGCAGAGAATGTCAGAATCGGAAATCTCTCTGTCCGTTTACAATATCTGCAAGGTGTTCTTCCGTAAGTTTCCTTATCTTTTCGCCCGGGATATTTTCCAGTTCTTTTTGAATCAGCTCCAGTCCGACTTTTTTCGTCTCAGGGCTTGCATAATCCTGGAGATATTCCATCAATGTCATCAGTGCATTGGGATGGCAGCAGTTGGAAATCTGTTTACTTTTGCACAAAGACATAAAACGGTCACCTGTTCTTCCTGCTCTGTAACAGGCAGTACAGAAGCTTGGGATATCTCCCATACCCATCAGCCAGTTAACGATTTCATCCAGAGATCTCTGGTCACTGACGTCAAATTGTGCAGATGTCACTTCATCTTCTGTTTCAGGAACGTCATACCCGCCAACACTTGTTCTGGAGGCACCGCTGATCTGAGAAACTCCCAGAGGAAGTACTTTTTCACGAACTGCTTTACTTTCTCTTGTGGAAATGATCATTCCCGTATATGGCACAGCAATCCTGATCAGTGCACAGATTTTGGCAAAAACTTCATCACTGATACTGTTATCAAAAGCAGAAGGATCAATATCATCCGCATGTTTGATACGAGGCACACTGATAGTATGAGGACCTACTCCATGAACTGCCTCAAGATGTTCCGCATGCATCAGAAGCCCGGCAAACTCATATCTGTAAAGTTCAAGACCAAATAATACACCCAGTCCTACATCATCAATGCCGCCTTCCATTGCGCGGTCCATTGCTTCTGTATGATAGGCATAGTTATGTTTCGGACCTGTTGGATGAAGTGTTTCGTAACTTTCTTTATGATAAGTCTCCTGAAAAAGAATGTAGGTACCGATTCCTGCATCTTTTAATTTCCTGTAATTTTCCACAGTTGTGGCAGCAATATTTACATTGACACGTCGAATGGCACCATTCTTATGTTTAATGCTGTAGATTGTCTGGATGCATTCCAGAATGTACTCGATGGGATTATTGATCGGATCCTCTCCGGCTTCAATAGCAAGACGTTTATGTCCCATATCCTGAAGGGCAGTTACTTCTTTTACAATTTCTTCCTGAGTAAGTTTTTTGCGGGCAATATGCTGATTTTTCTTATGATACGGACAGTACACACAGCCGTTTACGCAATAGTTGGAAAGATACAGAGGGGCAAACAGAACGATTCTGTTTCCGTAGAATTCTTTCTTGATCTCCGCTGCCAGATCATACATCTCCTGAATCTTCTCAGGAATGGGACAGGCAAGAAGGACAGAGGCTTCTCTGTGGGTAAGTCCTTTACATTCTTTTGCCTTCGCAAGGATCTGGTCGATCAGCGCCACATTTTCTTTGTTTGCATCTGCATATGCAAGGGTTTCTCTGATCTCTTCGTCGGAAATAAATTCCTCTGCTTTTAATGATTTTGGATTATACATAGATTTGTTTCCTTTCTTTTCGGTCAGGGGCTTCCTTATCTGCCGCTTTCCGATTAGTTTTTTCTATATTCAGTTTTATGTTCCGCTTATCGCGGATGCTTAAGTTATTCAGGAGTAAACTGCAGTCATGCTTTATAATCGCCTCTGTCTGTCACTACTTCATAACCAATGCTCTTCATACGTGCTGCCATACAGGCTTTGCATTCAGCAGCTTCATCACCTGTACAGATCTTATTATCATAAAGGGTATACTTATCCCGGACATTGACCGGTGATAAATTGGGCATTACTACATTGGCCCCTGCCAAAATTCCCTTCTCTCTGCCCTTGGGGTCTATGGTTCCAAGGGCTGTTGTTGCCGGAAGAAGTGCGTGTGGGTGGATCAGGCGGATAATTGACAATAATCGCAGAGTCTGCTCCAGAGTTCCGGGTAATTCTTTAGCAAACGGGGTGTCTTTGTGAGGAATAAACGGTCCAATTCCTATCATTTCAGGCTTTAATTCCTTAATAAATAAAAGATCGCAGTAAAGTGTATCTACAGTTTGTCCCGGAGATCCTACCATGAATCCACATCCGGTTTGATATCCTATTTTCTTCAGGTTTTTCAGACAATTTTTTCTGAAAACCAGGGACATCTGTTCCGGGTGAAGTTTTTTGTAATGATCTTCATCTGCTGTCTCATGACGCAAGAGATATCTGTCAGCGCCTGCATTAAAATATGCCTGATAGCTTTCTTCACTCTTTTCTCCAATAGAAAGAGTCACTGCACAGTCAGGGTATATTTCTTTAATCGTGCGGACAATCTGACAAATATGTTCATCTGTGAAATGCGGATCTTCTCCGCCCTGCAGAACAAAAGTCCGAAAACCAAGATTCCATCCTGTTTCACAGCAGGACAGAATCTGTTCCAAAGAAAGCCGGTATCTGTCTGCATCCGTATTTGAACAGCGTATACCACAATAATAACAATTGTTCTTGCAGTAATTTGTAAATTCGATCAGACCACGGACATAAATTTTATTTCCGTAAATTGCTTTTGCGGTCTGTTGTGCTCTTCTTCGTAGTTCTTCCGTTACCAGTGGATTCTGTGTATGTAAAATCATTTCCAGTTCTTCTCTGGTAATATTCTGTGTCTCCTGAATGTGTTCAGGTGTCTGCAACTCTGCTGATGCCATATATTTTCATTTCCTCTAAGCTTTCGAATAGACTGTTTTTGCTGAAACCCCTGCCAGCCGGCCAATTTTTCCGGTCAGTGCATTGATTATATCCAGAGGTGCATCTATTGCCACACTGATAATGCTTATCCCTCTCTGCCTGTAAGGAATCCCCATTCTGCCGATGATATAAATGCCATATTCATGAAGAATCCTGTTCAGACATTCTACAGAATCTGAATTCTCTACTATAATACTAATCACTGCAATTCTGCTTTCCATAGAAACACCTCTCATATAATTAGTCAACTTATCTGCACATTAGAATTTACAAAAGTTAACAACTCTCTGGATCTGGTGACTGATCGGATAGTAATCATAACCATAAACCCCTGTCATCCAGCCGGCATACTGTGCTTCCGGATCATAATAAAGACCATTGATTTCTACCCAGCAATGACGGGTGAAGCCATCTGCCGCTCCATCTCTGCTTCCCGGTACCCGGCCACAGATCATATACGGTGTATATCCTATTTCTCTTGCAAGAGCAGCAAAAATACAGGAAAATCCATAACAGTTGCCATATCCTGTACGAAACATCCTCAATGCCTCACTGCGCGCCCAGCCACTCTGGTAAATGTTAGGATCCGGACCACCATAGTAAAATCCTCCGTAAACAACATATTTCCAACATGCATAAAGCTTCTGGCTCTGACTCATACCTGAATTTGTGATTGACGATACAATCTGCATCACACGCATTTTCAGCAGAGCATTATAATCTTTTCTTGCAGCACCGGAATTGGTAAAATAAAGCTGTCCGTTCTGTCTGGATTTCTTCTGATACAGCCTTCCTTTTGGATCCGCATAATACAGATTATTCTTATAGATAAAATATCCAATGCTGGCACGGCCGTGTTCTGTCCTTATATGATAAATATTGGATCCGGATTTTACAATTTTATTCTGTTTATTCTCAAATAAACGTCCTTTCTCATCAAAAACATAAACTACATTGTTGATACGCTGTCCTCCTCGCACAGCATTTCCATTTGCGCCAAAATAATACTTATAACCATTATATCTCTTCCATTTGTTCTTAACCATCTTTCCCTTGTAATAATAGTAAATCTTATTTCCCTTTGTAACCAGTTCTCTTATGGGAACCGGAGATGGCGTCGGGGATACCCCGGACTGCTCTGTAACAGGAATATCATTTTCCGCAGCCTGTACACCAAATACCGGCACTGCCAAAACAGCAACTGCCATTATGATATAAAGTAATTTTTTCAGTGTTTTCATAACCCTTTTTCTCCTTACATATTCTCGTGAATCCAGAAACAAAAAATATAACCATATACCATGATTACGATCCTGTCTCTTCCATTCCCTTCTTCACTTTAGTGTAACAAAAAATCTATCTGATTTCCATATTTTTGTGGCATTTTAGCAAAAAAATACTGCTGCCCGAACTTTTATCAATGTTTCGAACAGCAGTATCTGCTATATCTCTGAATTATTATAATTTCTTACCTGTAAGCATTTCATAACCCTGAAGATATTTTCCAATTGTCTTATCCACAATGTCCTGCGGAAGTGTCCAGTCATTGTCCGGATTTGCTTTCAGCCAGTCACGTGCAAACTGTTTGTCAAAGGATGGCTGACCATGTCCCGGTTCATATCCTTCAGCAGGCCAGAAACGGGAGCTGTCCGGTGTGAGCATCTCATCACCGATCACCATGTTTCCGTCTTTATCCAGGCCAAATTCAAATTTGGTATCTGCGATAATGATTCCCTTGCTTAATGCGTATTCTGCACATTTCTTATAAAGTGCAATTGTATTATCACGAAGTTTTGCAGCTAATTCCTCTCCTCTTCCCGGGAAATATTTCTCAAGGTGAGCGATACTCTGCTCATAGGAGATATTTTCATCATGATCGCCAATCTCAGCCTTTGTGGACGGAGTATAGATCGGCTCAGGAAGCTTGTCAGATTCCTTCAGTCCTTCCGGTAATTCAATGCCGCAGACTTTACCTGTCTTTTTGTAGCTTTCCCAGCCGCTTCCTGTAATATATCCACGAACAATACACTCGATAGGCAGCATTTCAAGCTTACGGCACATCATGCTGTTTCCATCAAATTTCTCCTGCTGGAAAAATTCAGGCATATCTTTTACATCTACAGAAATCATGTGGTTCGGCAGAATGTCTTCTGTCATGTCAAACCAGAACTTGGACATCTGAGTCAGTACAGTTCCCTTCTTGGTTACCTGATTGTTCAGGATAACATCAAAGCAGCTGATGCGGTCTGTCGCAACCATGATCAGGCTGTCACCGTTGTCATAAATCTCACGTACTTTACCTTCTTTGATTGGTTTCATTTCCTGCATTTTTTCGCACCTCAATATTCGTTATGTAATTTGTAAAACTCCAAAATCATCGGCCTTGGCCGAAATTACTGTATTACCGTACCACTATCTCTGTAAGATTGTCAATACACTGAATTTTATTTAGCTTTGCTGATAAAATGTAAGCAAATATGAATTCCACTTCATATCCTGAAATGGCTTTATTCATCCTTCGCCCATCCGTAAGAATATTTCACAGCTTTATTCCATCCTTTAATCTTTTGCTCTCTTGTTTCTTCGGTGATAGACGGGTAGAATTTCTGGTCAATGGACCAATTGTGGCGCACTTCTTCTTTACTGCTCCAGTAGCCTACTGCCAGACCTGCCAGATAAGCAGCCCCCATTGCAGTTGTCTCAACACAGCATGGACGGTTGACCGGTGCATTGATAATATCTGCCTGTGTCTGCATCAGGAAATTGTTGGCACTGGCTCCGCCATCAACTTTTAATGCCGCCAGATTAATGCCTGAATCTGCTTTCATGGCATTTAGTACGTCATTTACCTGATAGGCAATAGATTCCAGCGTTGCGCGGATAATATGATATTTGTTCACACCGCGGGTAATTCCTACAATCGTACCTCTCGCATACTGATCCCAGTGGGGAGCTCCCAGTCCTGTAAAGGCCGGCACAACATAACATCCATGTGTATCTGATACTTTATTTGCCATATACTCGGAATCTTCAGAGGAATCAATTACCTTTAATTCATCTCGCAGCCACTGGATAGCTGCACCTGCAACAAAAATTGATCCTTCCAATGCATAGGTTACCTTTCCGTCCAATCCCCATGCAATCGTAGTAACCAGTCCGTTTTTTGAAAAGACAGGTTTTTCTCCTGTATTCATCAGAAGAAAACATCCTGTGCCATAAGTATTTTTTGCTTCTCCGGCATTAAAGCAGGTCTGGCCAAACAAAGCAGCCTGCTGATCACCTGCTGCACCTGCAATAGGGATAGCACCGCCAAGGACTGCCGGATCTGCTTTTCCATAAATACAGCTGGATGGCATTGGTTTGGGAAGCATGGACTTTGGAATGTCAAGTTCATTCAGAATTTCCTGATCCCACTGTAAAGTATTGATATTAAAAAGCATGGTTCTGGATGCATTGGAATAATCTGTAACATGGACTCTGCCCTTTGTCAGTTTCCAGATCAGCCAGGTTTCCACAGTTCCAAACAAAAGCTGCCCTTTCTGCGCTTTCTCTCTGGCTCCTTCTACATTGTCCAGAATCCACTTTATTTTTGTTGCAGAGAAATAAGCATCGATCACAAGCCCTGTTTTCTCCCTGAATTTCTCAGTCAGTCCTCTGGCTTTCAGCGAGTCGCAGTATTCCGATGTTCTGCGGCACTGCCATACGATCGCATGATAGACAGGTACGCCGGTATTTTTATCCCATACGATTGCAGTTTCTCTCTGGTTTGTGATTCCGATCGCAGCGATCTTTGAAGCATCTGCTCCGATCTTGGTCATTGCCTCTACTGCCACACCCAGCATACTGGCCCATATCTCATCTGCATCATGTTCTACCCAGCCCGGTTTCGGGAAATACTGGGTAAATTCTCTCTGTGCAACACTTAAACGTTCTCCCTTTTCATTAAACAGGATACAGCGGTTGCTGGTCGTCCCGGCATCCAGTGCCATAATATATTTTCCCATAAAAGATTTCCTCCGTTCTCTTTCATTATTATAACCATACCACAAACATCTAAAGGTTGCTATTCTTTTTTATTCATGTTATGATGCAGACAAAACGAAACGTTACTGCTATTATAGAAAGATGGAGTACAATATTTTGAAGAAAAAAGAATTTATTTTTATAGGTGGTATTCTTATTCTTGCACTGGCGATGTGGGGAGGAATGTCTCTTATAAATAAGGGCAGTCATGGTTCCATCCGTATTACTGTAGACGGAAAAGAATATGGAACTTATTCTCTGGAAAAGGATCAGACGATTAAAATCAACGATACAAATGTCTGTGAGATCAAAGACGGTCAGGCACGTATGATCTCTGCACAATGCCCCGATCATCTGTGTATGAAACAGAAGGCAATCGATGAAAAAGGAGGCACCATCGTATGCCTCCCTAATAAAGTCGTTATTGAAGGGGAAAAAAGTACTGACAGTAAAAAAACTGACGAACCGGTAATTGACACAGTAACCTGAGCTCTCCGTTGCCTGTAACTGAATAACTGTTTCACAGTTCGGCTAAAAAGCAAAATTTAAAGGCATCATATTATACGGCAGCTATATGATGATACACACCAGCCCGCCCTTACTGTCATTGACAATTTTCTGCATGGTATCCTGAAGCTTTACCTGGCTTTCTTCGCTGATAGCTGCAATCTTGCTTCGGATGCCATCCTGTACCAGCTGCTCAATGGATTTACCGAAAATATTAGTCTCCCAGATACTCTCCCCCCTCTGGCTGCCTTCGTCAATATACTGGATCAGATCCTTTGCCTGCTGTTCTGTTCCTACTATGGGAGCAATTTCAGTTTCTATATTTGCCTTTATCATATGGATAGACGGACTCTTTGATTTTATCTTTACTCCATATTTATTTCCCTGTCGGATCACTTCAGGCTGTGCGATCTCAATCTCATCCAGATTCGGGACAACCACACCATAACCGGTTCCACGCACTGCTTCCAGTGCAGCCTGCACTTTTACATATTCCTCTTTCATATGTACCAGTTCCTGCATTGTATGGATCAGTTCATATTCACTCTCCATTTCGATCCCACTCATCTGACTGAGCATCCTGTAATAATATTCTTCCTTTATGCGTATTCTTACCTTTACTGTTCCATCGGATAAGCCTACATCTTCCAGAAGGGAATCCTGTACATAAGGTCCGGATAATTTTACAGATTCCTTTGCGATATCACGTATATGCTGCATACTTTTCATTTTATCCCTGATCTGTGAAAGGATCTGCTGTTTTAATTCATGCTCCAGGGGAAGCATTTCTACCCAGCGCGGAATAAAAAACTGAATCTGACTGACAGGAAATTCATATAAAACCTTCTCCAGAATCCTGGCAATATCTTCTTTTCTCAATTGGTCACAGTTTACTGTCAGAGCAGTTACCTTATATTTCTGTTGAATTTCTTCCGCTGTTTTCAGAGCCGCATCTTTATATGGCATCTGCGAATTTACCAGCACGATAAATGGTTTCTGCTGTTTTTTCAGTTCCTGAATAGTCTTCTCTTCTGCCTCCGGAAAATTGTCTCTGGGAAGTTCACCGAAACTTCCGTCAGTTGTGACCACAATACCTATTGTGGAATGCTCCTGAATTACTTTCTGTGTTCCGATGCGTGCGGCCTCGCGAAATGGGATTGCCTGCTCAAACCAGGGAGTTTTTACCATTCGTTCTTTCCCGTCCTCCGTCTGCCCGGATGCACCCTTTACCAGAAAACCCACACTGTCGATCAGGCGGATCTTTACCTGCTGATCTTCTCCGAGAGTGATGGGAACTGCTTCTTTGGGAATAAATTTTGTTTCTGCTGTGGTGATGATTTTGCCTGATCCGCTTAAAGGAAGCTGATCTCTGATCTCTGCCTGCTTTGTATCTGACATCTGCGGCAATGCAACAAGTTCCATGAATCTGCGGATAAATGTAGATTTTCCTGTGCGGACAGGTCCTACGACCCCTATGTATATATCTCCCCCTGTACGGGCCTGGATATCACGATACACCTGAAAATTTTCCATAAAAATAGCCCCCTTGCATATTTACACATAACCTTCATGTATTGTTATAAAATATGCAAGGAAGCTTTAAAATATTCTATTTATCATTTGGATATATTGTTACTGTTCACACACCACTATCCCGCGAGGTGTTTTGGCATGAATATGCCAAAATCCCGAGACATACAAGCCAAAATTCTATTGCCGCAGGCAATCTGGAATGAATTTTGGCTACGTTACTGTGAACGGAGTGAACAGTAATGACATATTGTTACTGTCAGGTATCACAGATGTTCTTTAATAGGAATCATTGTGAAGCAGATGATGCTCTTTGCCTTTCAGAAGTCCGTTGTAAAGTTCCAGAACTAACGGGTTTTCATCGGATTTCTTAATGATAGTTGTATTATCTGCATTATACAGGCCCTTAGCTCTCAGAGCTTTGGTTCTGTCGCCGGATCTTGTCGGCTGTCCGCCACCCATGATACATCCGCGGCGGCATGCCATGATCTCGATCAGATGATATTCTTTCTCACCATTCTTAACCTGTTCCATAACGGTTCTTGCATTTGCAAGGCCGCTGGCAACACAGATATTAAGGTTCATTCCTTCATAAGGAACTGTAAATTCCTTGATTCCCTCATCTCCACGAACACCGCATTCTGCGATCTCATGCATGGTTTCTTTGCTGTGATCCGGAGTCAGGCGGCGGAGAACTGCTTCTGTAACACCTCCTGTAACACCAAAGATAACACCACCACCGGAGCCGAAGCCAAACGGCATATCACAGGCTTCCGGATCAAGAGTTGCAAAGTCAAGACCAAAGTTGTCGATCATGCGGAGCAACTCTGTAGTTGTAATAACGATATCTGTATCCTGTTCACCGTCTGTGAAGCTGTTCGGACGAACTGCTTCTGCCTTCTTGGCTGTACATGGCATAATAGAGATCATAACTGTTTTCTTGCCGCCGGCATGCTTCGGATCGCGGAAGTACTCTTTGATTACTGCGGAGAGCATTCCCTGTGGAGAACGGCAGGTAGAAAGATTCGGAATATAATCCTTGTACTGGTCTGTGATAAACTTCACCCATGCAGGACAGCAGGAAGTAAGAAGCGGAAGTTTCTCACCCTTCTTAATTCTGTCAAGGAACTCGGCACTCTCTTCCATAATAGTAAGGTCAGCACTGAATGAAGTATCATAAACTTCATCGAATCCCATTCTGTGGAGAGCATTGACAATCTTACCCATAACACTCTTGCCTTTGGTCAGTCCATAATGATCACCTACTGCGACACGTACTGCAGGAGCAATCTGAGCAACTACACGTATATTCGGATCAGCAAGTGCTTCCCATGCCTCGTCCATATGTGTCTTGATCGCAATAGCACCTGTTGGGCAATATACACGACACTGACCGCAGTTTACACATTCTGTCTCTGCGATTTTTTTGTTAAATGCAGGCATTACCATGGCCTCAGTTCCCCGGAATGCAAAGCCTAAAGCTCCGATTCCCTGAAGTTCTTCGCAGGCACGTACGCAGTCACCACACAGAATACATTTGTTTGGATCACGAACCAGAGAAGGAGAACTTGTATCCAACTCATGATATTCCCTGGTATTTTTGAAACGGATTGTCTGTACGCCCAACCTGTGTGCCAGTTCCTGAAGGACACACTCACCACTCTTGATACAGGTTGTACAGTCACGACAATGTGCTGCAAGCAATAATTCTACAATTAGTTTTCTGTATTTCTTGACTCTTCCGGAATTGGTATAGATCACCATTCCATCTCTTGGCTGTTCAGAACATGAGGCAAATGTTTTTCCCCTCTCGTCTTCAACTGTACATAAACGACAGGCACCAAAAGTGGATACCTCTGAGTGGTAGCACAGTGTCGGAATATTGATCCCTGCCTTGCGGATGACAGACAGGACATTTTTTTCATCGGTAAATTCTACCTTTCTACCGTCAATTATCATATGGCCCATAGTGTATCCTCCCTTCTATGCTTCCACATATACTGCATCAAAGTTACAGTTGTCCTTACATGCACCGCATTTGATACAGATGTCGTTATCAATGTGATATGGATGTTTAATCTTACCTGAGATCGCACCTGCCGGACAGTTCTTTGCGCATTTACCGCAGCCAATACAGAACTCAGGGTTGATGTGGAACTGACGAAGAGCAGTACATACTTTTGCACGGCATTTCTTATCGCGGATATGTTCCTCATATTCATCGCGGAAGCGTTTGAGAGTACTGATAACAGGAAGAGGTGCACTCTTGCCAAGTCCGCACAGAGCCATGTTCTGAACCATATTTGCAAGCTCTTCCAACTCATCCAGATCGGACATCTCACCCTTGCCATCTACGATCCTCTCCAGGATCTCCAGCATACGTTTGGTACCCTCACGGCACGGTACACATTTACCGCAGCTCTCACGCTGGGTGAAGTTCATAAAGAATCTGGCAACCTCAACCATACAGGTATTCTCGTCCATAACTACCAGACCACCAGATCCCATAATCGCATCTAATTTTTTGACAGAATCAAAATCAAGAGGTGCATCCAGCTGGTCAAGGATCAGACATCCGCCGGACGGACCGCCGATCTGGACGCCCTTAAATGCGGCGCCACTCTTTAAACCACCACCGATATCATAGATAATGTGGCGGAGTGTGGTTCCCATAGGAACCTCGATCAGACCGGTATTCTCGATAGAACCGGTCAGTGAGAAGGTTTTTGTTCCGGGGCTTCCCTCTGTACCGATGGTGCGGAACCAGTCTGCTCCCTGAAGAATGATCTTCGGTACATTGGCATAAGTTTCTACATTATTAAGAACTGTAGGTTTACCCCACAGACCTTTCTCTACTGTACGGGGCAGTTTTACACGAGGCATACCTCTGTTACCCTCGATAGATGCGGTAAGTGCCGAACCTTCTCCACATACGAAAGCTCCGGCACCTCTGTTGATATGTAAATGGAAGTTTACACCGGAATTTAAAATATTATCACCTAACAGGCCATATTTTTCTGCCTGTTCAATCGCCATCCTAAGTCTCTTTACAGAAAGAGGATACTCTGCACGAACATAAATATATCCATTCTCCGCACCGACTGCGTAGGCTGCAATAGTCATACCTTCGATCATCTTATATGGATCACCTTCCATGACGGAACCATCCATAAATGCACCGGGATCACCCTCATCACCATTACATACAACATAGCGGGTTTTCTCTGCCTGGCGTGCAACCTGAGACCATTTCTTGCCTGCCGGGAATCCTGCACCGCCACGACCGCGAAGCCCGGATTTAGTTACTTCATCAATAACTTCCTGCGGGGACATGCTTCCCATCACTTTTGCAAGTGCCTGATAGCCTCCCACAGCAATATACTCTTCGATAGATTCCGCATCGATTTTTCCACAGTTTTCAAGAACGATACGTGTCTGTTGATTTAAGAAAGGAATATCATCAGGATGTGGACAGACTGTATTATTATCTCGATAAAACAGTCTCTCTACAGGTTTCCCTTCCAATATAGTTCTCTCCACAATTTCCTTACAGTCTTCCGGCTGTACGTGAACATACTGATAATCATATGGTTCAATTCTCATCAGAGGTCCAAGTTCACATAAGCCCTGGCACCCTGTCTTGATCACGCCTACATGAGGCACATCCTTCTGCATTTCAACTGTTACTCCATCAATTCTCTCACAGAGTACTGAGCATCTCTTCATAAATCTTCTGCGCTCCGGATGCGATACATCCGGTACCTGAACAGACAAGAACGCGGCAGGTATAAGATTTAATCTGCTCATTTACTTCAGCCTGCTTATTTAACAGGTCTTCTTTACTCTTAATACTCATACGCACTCTCCTCTCAGTTTATTCAAAAGTTCTACAGCTTTCTCAGGAGTCATCTTCGGATGTACTTCATCATTGACAGTCAGTGTGGGGGCAAGTCCACATGCACCCAGACAGGATACTGTTTCTACGGTAAAAAGCATGTCATCTGTAGTGTGTTTCTTGTTGCTCAGTCCAAGTTCCTTCATCAAAGCCTCTTTTACAGGCATGGATTTTCTCACATGACAGGCTGTTCCGTCACACACTTTAATGACATATTTCCCTTTCGGCTCAAAAGAAAAATTCTCATAGAATGTGGCGACACTGTAGGCCTTGGCTTCTTTTACTCCGATTTCTTTCGCTACATAAGTCAGCAATTCTCCCGGCAGGTAACGATATTCCGCCTGAATATCCTGCATGATCGGAATCAGCGATGCTGCTGTACGTCCGTAGTGCTCGATGATCTCATCCGCTTTTCTGTAATAAGACTGGTCTAACATTCGGTTCCCTCCTTAAATAGTAATTTTGATACATCGGTTTTAATATAGTACCGATATATCGATTCCCACGCAGCTTTAGTTATTTTCAACATATGTGCTGTTGATATTATACATTATATAGTTGTTTTGCACAATATCATTTTTGAAATTTTCTGAAATTAATTTATAACAATTTGTTATAGATGTATAGTATTCATAAATGTATATAAATGAAAAGCAATTTCTTTAACAGGGTTGTTAATTTAATAGCAATATCAAAACAAAAAAAGATCATTGAAAAGAATATTATCTTCTTCTCAATGACCTTTCTGGAAATGGCTGCATTATTTAATTTCATGTTCCTCATGGAAATGCTTATATTTTTCTATAAACATCAACAGAAAGCTGATCATAAGGAATCCACAGGAAACCCAGATCATTCTGATTCCATAGCGTATGGACAGATTTCCACCAATGCCGGCACCCAAGGCAAACATAAGGATGATTCCAAAATAATACATCGCCTGTTTTAGCTGTTTTGATTTTTTTTCACGAAAATAAACTGACAACGCAGCTGTACCACTGCGCAAATTACCGATACACATAGTACTTGCATAGGAATATCCGTTTACTTTGCGGAAGGACTGTACCTGCATTGCACAGGCGAAAGATGCCATGGCATTTGCCAGCATATTGTATTCGGTTGGCAGGAAACCTACTGTAAATAAGATCAGGATTTCTGCCAGCAGAACACCCTGCCGCCAATGGAGCTTCTGAGCATATTTATAATTTGCCTGTATTTTCTCCGCAACCCATACGCCCAGTGCAAAGAAAATAATAGGAAAGAAGTATCCCAGTCCTGCTGTCAGTTCTCCTGCCATAAAGTGCTGGCTCATAAGAACGACGTTTCCTGTCTGTGCATTACAGAATACTTCGTTTCTTGCATTATAGGTGTAAGCATCCTGAAAACCTCCTGACAGTGCCAGGAATGCACTGTTTAAAAAGGCTTCCGACATTTGTATTTCGTGTTGATTATGATCTTTCATGATTTTCCCCGTTCAAGTTTATTTGCAGTTATCTCCTGTACGGATAACTGCCTTTATTCTTTTACCGTTTATTTTCAAACATTCGAAATCCGCTGCTTTACTGCGTAAATCGCTGCTTTCTCATGTTTGGCGGGTCCCTTTTTGACCCTGATTATCATGTTATACGTTTATAGGTCAAATGTAAAAGATATAATTCATATTATTGTATATATGATTTTTATATATTGGATACAATATATATATAATTTTGGCTATATAAAGCAACTTCCATATACTGTATGTCTACAGCATATGGAAGTTATTTTTTTATGTATCTGCAGAATTACTTATCTCCGTGTTCTTTGAGATATTCTGCTTTTCCCATCTCATACAGATTATTGCCTTCTGAGTCAATGATGACTACAAGAGGCATATCCTCTACATACAATTTACGAAGTGCTTCTGCTCCCAGATCTTCATAGGCGATCAGTTCGGCCTTTTTGATGCATTTTGCAAGAAGCGCACCTGCACCGCCGATAGCTCCGAAGTATACACCATCATATTTCTTCATGGCGTCTACTACTTCCGGAAGGCGGGCACCTTTACCGATCATTCCTCTTGCTCCCACAGACATCATTGTGGGTGCATAGGCATCCATACGTCCGCTGGTTGTAGGACCTGCAGAGCCGATGACTGCGCCTGGTTTTGCAGGAGTTGGTCCTACATAGTAGATGGTTGCATCTGTAGGATCAAATGGAATTTTTTCCCCTTTTGCAAGGGCCTCACACATTCTCTTGTGTCCTGCATCACGGGATGTATAAATAGTACCTGTTAATAATACCTGATCACCTGCATGGAGAGTTCTTGCCAGCTCTCTAGTAAGTGGAAGTGTAATTTTCTTTCTTTCCATCTCAGATCACCTCCGATTTATGGCGGGTTACATGGCAGTTGATATTAACTGCACATGGCATACCTGCAATATGAGTCGGCATTGTTTCAATATTCAGGCCGATGGCTGTTGTCTTTCCGCCAAATCCCTGAGGTCCGATTCCAAGCTTGTTTACTTTTTCCAGCATTTCTTT
>NZ_JBWJVP010000068.1:0-2765 GCF_056339915.1 Blautia sp. ZXY-1-B12
AAGTCAGTCCGATGAAGTATGGGAGAATCGGAATAATGACTCTTGATACAATAGCCAGTATGATCTTCTGAAATTCTTCAAGAAAAGAAGAAATCAGACTGGCTTTTGTCCATGCAGATGCAAGTCCCAGCATAATGGCCAGTACAAGTGCACTCATGACAGGCATTATCTGTGGAATGGAAAGTTCAAAAACTACATCCGGCAAAGCTTTGAGATGACTGGCAGTGGAGCTGAAGGACAAATGTGGGATCAGCAGGTATCCGGATAATGCAGAGAATAAAGCAGCTCCCAGTGAGGAAGCATAAGCAATACTGACTGCAACACCTAACATTCTGGAAGCATTGTTTCCGAGTCTGGTAATAGATGGTGCGATAAATCCAATGATGATCAGCGGAACAGAAAAGCTGATCAGCTGACCAAGAATATACTTCGATGTTACAACCACATTCAGTACTGCAGTCGTAATGGCAGATTCATCTATTATATTAAGAAGAAGTCCGATACAGATTCCAAAAGCCACGCCGACAAGCAGTCTGAAGGGCAGACTGTGTAGAAAAAAGTTTTTTTTCATAATAATCCCCCTTTTTCTGTCAATTATAATATATAATGATGTCATGGTCAAAAGGTATTTTATATCGAAACAGGAGAGAGTTATGTACAGAAAAATTTATCAAATTTTGGAAGAAACAGGAAAAGTAAAAACAGCAATGGTTTTAAACGGGAATCATAAGGGCGAAAAATGTCTGATAAAAGAAAACCATTGTTTATCATCCGATGAAAATACAGCAGATTTCTGGAAAAAATATGAAGCTGATCTGGCGGAGTGCCAGGAGACAAAAGTTGTTCATATGGGAGATGTAGATTTCTTTGTGGAAATTTATGTGAAAAATCCGCAGCTTATCATTTTTGGAGGCGGACATGTTTCGCAGCCTGTTGCAAAAATCGGAAAAATGCTGGGATTTCATGTGACTGTTATGGATGACAGAGAAGATTTTGTGACTTCAGAGAGATTTCCGGATGCCGATCGGCTGATCAAAGGCAGCTATGATAAACTTTCAGACAAAATACCGGCCTATGAAAATGCTTATTATGTGATCGTGACAAGAGGTCATCTCGGAGACAGTGCCTGTGCCAGACAGATCCTGAGACGCCCTTATACTTATCTGGGAATGATCGGCAGTAAAAATAAGGTAAAACTGACCAGAGAAAAATTACTCGGAGAAGGTTTCAGCGAAGAACAGCTCAACAGTATCCATGCACCGATTGGATTGCCGATCGGAGGACATATGCCGGCAGAGATTGCTGTAAGTATTGCTGCGGAGATCGTTCAGGAAAAGAACAGGTATGATGTTTCTTATATTGATGGAGCTGTGGAGGATGCTGTCAGGAAAAAAGAAAATGGAATTATGATCACGATCATATCCAAGAGTGGTTCTTCTCCAAGAGGGACAGGAAGTAAAATGTTTATTGATAAAGACGGGAATTCATATGGAAGCATCGGAGGCGGAAATGTAGAATTTCAGGCTTTGAAATATGCACCAGAAGCGCAGCATGGTGAAATCAGAAAATATAATCTGTCTAACCAGGGCGGTGCGAATCTGGGAATGATCTGTGGCGGCGAGGTGGAAGTCCTTTATGAATTGTTGTAGATAAACACAGAACCTACAGCGTTACTGAGAACGGAGTGAACAGTAACCCTGCAGCAATTCCGCGCAAATGGAAGAAAGCAGACAAAGCAGGACAAAACGCATACTTGAATTATCTGTAAGAATCGTGTATATTAATACATAAAGCGAACACAGAAAACACGAGGGGACAGAGCGTGTTTGATAAAGGAGGAAACTACTTATGAAGAAATCACTTTGGCTGGTTCTTGTACTGGGACTTGCATTTGCTGCTCAGGGATGCGGATTTGATCCTACTATTGATTCCAGCGTTATGATCGTTAAAGTAACACCAACACCGGAAGTCACACCTACTCCTGAGGCTTCAGAGGCAACACCAACACCGGAAGCAACACCAACGCCGGCAGCAGAGCAGACAGCCAGTGGTGTAAAAGTAGAAGTGAAATCCGGTACCTATTATGCGTCATCAGAATTAAATCTTCGTTCTGATGCAAGTTCAGATGCAGATCTGATTTCAAGTGTGGCAGCCGGAACTCAGCTGAACAGTACAGGTGTATGCGAGAATGGATGGATTCGTGTGGATTATAATGGACAGACCTGTTATGCAAGCGGAGATTTTGTGACAACAACAGCTCCGGCAGCAGACGCAGGTGAGACTGCAGCAGATACATCAGCAGACGCAGGTGAGACTGCAGCAGATACATCAGCAGATACGTCTTATGATGAAAGTGCAGAATAATATGATGATATAAAAATTTGTATCAGTCCTCTTTAAATATATTTCTATGAGAGGTACAATAAAGGCTTTTTTGGAAAAATGTTGACAGAAATGTATAAGTAAAAGCAGAAGCTGCGGGGGATAATGACCTGTCAGCTTCTGCTTTTTTTGTCTGAAAAATACGATAGAAATCTTTTTCGGTGTGTTGTTTATGAGGATTGCTGTAATACTGTAGAATGTTACTGTGGATAAATAAGTCTGTCTGGCTTGATATCATAAAGAACTTCATCCAGAAATTTTCCTGCCAGATATTTTGCCATAGGCAGATTCATATCCAGATAATTTCCGCAGTCTTTTGCAGATGCTCCCGGAACTTCACCTTCAAAATCACGTATAAATTCAAAAGTCTCGATCATAAGCGG
>NZ_JBWJVP010000069.1:0-6406 GCF_056339915.1 Blautia sp. ZXY-1-B12
ACCGGGACTGAATGTAGCCTGTGGTGCCATTGGAATCGGTGAGATCACCTCTATCCCAACTGCACCTGCAATTGCAGATGCATATTTCAGATGGAATGGTGAAAGACAGTATAGTCTTCCTCTGACCGGAACACCATATGAAAGGAAGTGCTGAATATGGCAGTAAAGAAGAAATTTCCATATCGCGCGGCTGTAGTTGCATGTAATGGGGGATGCAGATCAGCCGAAGGTGAGGCCGGCTGTGCAGATGGATGTATCGGATGTAAAGCCTGTATAGATAAATGTAAATTCGGAGCCATTTCCATCAATGAGTATGGTGTGGCGGAAGTGGATGAGGAGAAATGCATTGGCTGTGGCGCCTGTGCGAAAGTCTGCCCACAGAAAGTGATCCATGTCCATGAGTGTGCAAACTACATTGTGGTAAAATGTTCCAATAAGAAAAAAGGTGCAGAAGCAAAGAAGCAATGTAACGTCAGCTGTATCGGCTGTGGAATCTGCGAGAAGACCTGCACAGCCGGTGCGATAAAAGTAAAAGACAACTGTGCAGTGATCGAGGAATCCATATGTCTGAGCTGTGGTATGTGCGCAGTGAAATGCCCAAGACACGTTATCCATGACCTGCATGGAATATTGACAGAAATACGTTAAGTAAATCAGGTTACTGTTCACTTTGTTCTTAGTAATACATTACAAAGGATATTCTCAGTGAACAGTAACCCAATCAAACAACTTCGTTAATAGGAAAATAATACGTAAAAATTGAATAAAAGATTGCAATTTCATATCCAAATATGCTATACTTAAATCAGAAAACAGATAACAATTATGCAAATAAAAAGTAAATTCGCCTGATGTCAGAAAAAAGGTGAAGGAAAGTAGCATGGTTCGGAGCCGGACATAAGTCCTGAGGGGAACAGACAGATACCTTGGGGTGTGTCCGGCTCCTTCTATATAATAACCAAAAATAAATACAGAGAAGGTGAAAACATGATTGGAAAGAGTGTTCCAAGAGTAGATGCCTATGACAAAGTTACAGGACGTGCAAAATTTACTGATGACCTGGTTCCTGCCAACTGTCTGGTGGCAAAAATCTATCACGCAAAGATCGGAAACGGTATCGTAAAATCAATCGATACCAGTAAAGCAGAGGCTCTGGACGGCGTAGTAAAAGTGGTTACTTTTAAAGACGTACGAATCATTGTTATCCTACGCCGGGACATCCCTGGTCTGTGGAGCTGGCACATCAGGATGTTGCAGACCGCAATATCCTTACCGGAAGAGTCCGTTATTACGGAGATGATATTGCTGCTGTAGTGGCAGAAGATGAAATCACAGCCCAGAGGGCATTGCGCCTGATCGAAGTTGAATATGAAGAATATCCGGTAGAAATCCATCCGCGTAAATCCATGTATGGAAGCAAACCGCCAATCCATCTCGACAAAAAGGATAATGTACTTGTCCGTTCCAATTACTTTATCGGAAATGTGGAAGAAGGGCTGAAGGAATCCGAAACAGTTATAAAACGCAGTTATAAAACCCCGATCGTGCAGCACTGCCACATTGAGAATCCGATTTCCTGTGCATATATGGAAAATGGCAGGATCATAGTTGTGACTTCCACTCAGATTCCGCATATTGTCCGGCGTGTGATCGGGCAGGCTCTTGGAATCCCATGGGGAAAGATCAGAGTCATTAAGCCATACATAGGTGGAGGATTCGGAAATAAGCAGGATGTGCTGTATGAACCGTTAAATGCTTTTCTTACCACGCAGGTTGGCGGCAGACCGGTCAAACTCGATATAACCAGAGAGGAAACTTTCTGCAACACCAGAACCCGTCATTCCATTGAGTATGATCTGACGGCAGGTGTTGACAGTGAGGGGCATCTTCTGGCAAAGGATATGCTGGCTATCTCCAATCAGGGAGCATATGCCTCCCATGGACACGCCATAGCAGCCAATGGCCTGACTGCCTGGAGACTGCAGTATGCATGTCCGAATATCAAAGGAGAGGCATATACTGTCTATACGAATACACCGGTAGGCGGAGCAATGCGTGGATACGGGATCCCGCAGGTATGTTTTGCAATTGAGTGCTTTATGGATGATATTGCAAAAGAGGATCGGGATGGATCCTCTGGAGTTCAGAAAGAAAAATCTTATCAAAGGATATTATGAGGATGCTTACCTGAAGCCGATCGCAGCAAACACCAACGGGATTTTTGAATGTCTGGAAAAAGGTGCAGATTATATCCACTGGGAAGAAAAACGAAAAGAATATACAAACCAGACAGGTAATATCCGCAGAGGCGTCGGAATGTCACTTTTCTCCTATAAGACAGGTGTATGGCCGATTTCACTGGAAATTGCAGGTGCAAGAATGACTCTGAATCAGGACGGAAGTGTTGGACTGATGCTGGGAGCTACTGAAATCGGTCAGGGCGCTGATACGGTATTTTCCCAGATGACGGCTGAGGTTTTAAATATGGATATCAGTGATATTCATATCCAGACGGTCCAGGATACTGATGTAACACCATTTGATACCGGTGCCTATGCATCCAGACAGTCGTTTGTAACAGGAACAGTTGTTAAAGACTGCGCAAATCTTCTGAAGGAAAAGATTCTGGCTTATGCAAAAGAGCTGCTGCCTGAAGAGACAAGGAAACTGAGGCTTGATCATGGATGGATCATGGCAGGAAAGGATCCGGCAATATCTCTTGGAAATCTTGCATTGGAGAGTTATTACAGTCTTGGCAATTCTTCTGTTATTACAGCAGAGGTTTCCGAGCAGGTAAAGAAAAATACGATTGCCACAGGATGCTGCTTTGCTGAAGTGGAAGTCGATATAAAGCTTGGCAAGATCAAAATCCTTCATATCATTAATGTGCATGACAGCGGGAAGCTTATTAATCCGAAACTGGCTGAAATGCAGGTACAGGGCGGTATGTCTATGGGAATGGGATACGGTCTGTCGGAGCAGCTCATTCTGGATGAGAAAACAGGAAGACCACTGAACGGAACCCTGCTGGACTATAAACTGATGACAATGATGGATACTCCTGATATCAAGGCGGATTTTGTGGAACTTGATGATCCGGTTGGACCTTTCGGAAACAAAGCACTGGGTGAACCGCCGGCAATTCCGGGTGCACCGGCAATCCGTAATGCAGTACTTCATGCAACAGGTGTAGCCTTTAATGAAAATCCTCTGACACCACAGAGACTGATCGATGGCTTTATTAAGGCCAGACTTATTTAGAGGGGAGGGGATTTTATGTACGATATTGAGAACTATTATCAAGCTGAAAGTGTAAAAGATGCTGTGAGATTACTGAATGAACATCCGGATGCCAGGATCATTTCCGGAGGAAGTGATGTACTGATCAAGATCCGGGAGGGAAAATTTGCCGGAACTTCTCTGGTGAGCATCCATGGAATCAAAGAAATCCAGGGTGTAAAAATGGCGGATAACGGAGATATTTATATTGGTGCCGGAACTGTCTTCTCACATATAACAAATGATGCAATTATCAGGAAATATATTCCGGTTCTTGGCGAGGCTGTAGATCAGGTAGGAGGACCACAGGTACGAAATATTGGTACTATCGGTGGAAACATCTGCAACGGAGCAGTCAGTGCGGACAGTGCACCGACCGTATTTTCCCTGAACGCACTGCTGAGGCTGGAAGATGGAAAGGAAGGCCGTCTTGTACCTGTAAAAGATTTCTATCTTGGACCCGGCAAGGTGGAGCTGCAGCAGGGAGAAATCCTGACCTATGTGATCATTCCTGCAAAAGAATATGAAGGGTATCATGGTCATTATATTAAGTATTCCATGCGAAATGCCATGGATATCGCAACGATCAGCTGTAGTGTGGTGAGCAAGATAGATCAACAGGCAGGAGTGATCGAAGATGTGCGCATTACCTTTGGGGTGGCAGCTCCGGTTCCGTACCGCTGCACAAAGGCAGAAGAGGCTTTGAAGGGCATGAAGATAGAAGAAAGCCTGTATGAAAAGACAGCACAGCTGATCCGGGAGGAAATCAATCCGAGAGATTCCTGGAGAGCATCCAGGGCATTTCGTCTTCAGATCGGCGGAGAAATTGCGGCACGGGCATTGAGACGTACCGTAGAACTTGCAGGAGGTGACCGCATATGAAAAAGCAGATGCAGCTTGTACGATGTACAGTAAACGGAAGAGAAGTTGAAGAATATGTAGATGTAAGGGAGTCACTGCTTGATATGCTTCGCAACCGGCTTGGACTGACTTCTGTAAAAAAGGGCTGTGAAGTAGGAGAATGTGGTGCCTGTACAGTAATCATAGACGGAGAGACTATTGACTCCTGTATTTATCTGGCAGTCTGGGCGGAGGGTAAAAATATCCGTACACTGGAAGGTCTGGAGAAAAACGGAGAACTTACCAGGATTCAGGAGGCATTTATCGAAGAAGGTGCCATACAGTGCGGTTTCTGCACTCCCGGATTTATCATGTCTGCCACTGTTTTACTGGAACGTGGAGAGAAATTATCAAGAGATGCGATCCGGAAACATATGGCAGGAAATCTCTGCCGCTGCACAGGTTATGAGAACATTGTAAATGCGGTGGAAAAAGTAATGGATGAAAATGAGACAAGAAGAGGAAAGACAGTAAGATGACAAACAGATACACAAATGTCCCAAAATCTGACAATAAACCGGAAAATGTTGTAATAATAAGAGGTGGCGGTGATCTGGCCAGCGGTACGATCCACAGATTATACCGATGCGGCTACCGTCTTCTGGTACTGGAATGTGAGAAACCCACTGCGATCAGGCGAATGGTTTCTTTTTGCGAGGCTGTTTACGACGGGCAGTCTTCTGTGGAAGGAGTTCTCTGCAGAAAAGTTGACAGTGTAGAGGAATGCGAGGCAGTCTGGAAAGCCGGGGAGATTCCTCTTATGGCAGACACAGAAGGAACTGTCCTTAAGAAATACAGACCTGCAGCACTGATAGATGCAATTCTTGCAAAAAAGAATCTTGGAACCACCAGAGAGATGGCAGATCTAACCGTTGGTCTTGGACCGGGATTTGTGGCAGGTGAGGATGTGGATTATGTAGTGGAGACTATGAGAGGCCACAATCTTGCCAGAATCATCACAAAAGGCGCTGCTATGCCAAACACAGGAGTTCCGGGTATCATTGGAGGATTTGGAAAAGAGCGCGTGCTCCATGCTCCTGCGGCAGGGGAAATCCATTGTATCTCAAAGATTGCAGATATCGTGGAGAAGGATCAGGTCCTTGCCTGGATCGGAGATACACCTGTCAGGGCTTCTCTTACAGGAGTTTTGCGTGGCATGATCAGAGATGGATTTACAGTGCCGAAGGGGATGAAAATTGCAGATATTGATCCGCGCAAAGAACAAAAGAAAAACTGTTTCACGATTTCCGACAAAGCCCGCTGTATTGCCGGCAGTGTATTGGAAATCCTGCTTTCAGAAGGAGTGATGCCATATGAAGCACCAGGTCGATTTTCTGGAACTGCTGCAGATTGATTATGAAAAATACCCTGTGATCGCTGTAGTTGGCGGCGGCGGCAAAACCAGCCTGATCTACCGTCTTACAGATGAACTGATCGATAAGGGAAAGAGAGTGATCATTACCACGACCACCCATATGGCAGGAGAATCTGAACTTCCGTTTGCCAGGGGCGGAGATGCAGTCAGGGTAAAAGAACTTCTGGACAAAGAAAGATATGTGATTGCTGCGGAATATGAGGAGGACACAGGTAAATATGCGTCTCTGACAGATGAAAAACTGGAAGAACTGAGAGAATTGTGCGATGTAATGCTTGTGGAAGCGGACGGAGCAAAGCATCATCCGGTAAAAGTCCCAGAGAAATGGGAGCCTGTAATCCCAAGATGTGCGGACATTGTGATCAGTGTGATCGGGCTGGACTGTCTGGGGCAGCCAATCAGTCAGAGTGCTTACCGTATGGAACGTACTTCGGAATTTCTCAGGAAAAGTCTGGAAGCTCCGATCACTGAAAGAAGATATTGTAAAGATTGCGACTTCTATCTGTGGACTTTTTAAGGATGTGGAAGAAAGAGTATACAGAGTGTATCTGAACAAGTCAGATATACTCAGAGAGAAAGAACCTGCAGAGCACATTGTTGAGGAACTGGAAAGGAAGAATACAGTAGCGGCTTACGGAAGCCTTTTGGAGGAATAAATTATTTTGAAAATTGCAATGATTATGCTGGCGGCTGGAAACAGCCGCCGTTTTGGGGCAAATAAACTGTTATATGAAATAGACGGAATACCTATGTATCGACATGTGCTGGAACAACTGGATGATACAAAGAAGAAAATAGAAAATATCTATTCGGAATATTCAGATATTACAGAGGATAATAATAATGATAATA
>NZ_JBWJVP010000070.1:0-8083 GCF_056339915.1 Blautia sp. ZXY-1-B12
GCGTGTGCCTGCCGGATGTCTTTTTCCAGATGGTCCATCCGTTTCCGCAGGTTAAGGATGACCTTTTCCGATAATACCCCATTATGCTTCTTTAAGAACCGGCGTAACTGCTGTTTCCCGGTTCCGCAAAGCGGAGAGGTTTCCAAAAGCAGGTTCTACTTCCGTCTGGTAAAATTCTATGACAGGCTGGAAGCTTTCAATCGCCTGGCCCTCTGAGGTATGGAAGGCATCCGTGATGCCGACATCCACACCGATGACTGCGGAATGTTCTTCCGGGGTCTGGGTCTTCTTCTCAAAGGAACAGGTAAGCTTAAGGGATCCTCCGGCGGTGATGGTATAGCGCATGGAACCGGATATCCCATACTGTTCCATCCTGCGCAGGGCATCCCGGTCCGCCTGTACCGGCACCTCCATCCTTTCCCCCTTCCTGTCGGGGATAGTGACCGAAAGGACATGGGATGTTGTTACATCTTTTGCCTTTTCCAGGCAGCACAGCCGGGTATCCATCATGACATGGGCTTTTTCCACCATCGGGATACGGTATTCATCTGAGATGATATGGTAAAACATCGTTACCTCTGAGACAGAGTCATGGAATTCTTTCTCCTCCATTGTTTTTACGGTATCACGCAGTTTATCATAATACTGAATCTTCTCCTTAGCCTTATAACTGTCACGGATACGCGCGAGCAGGTCGCACATTTCCTCCCTGGACTGTCCTGTGAGCACCGCATGGAACAGCAGGATGGATACTGCAAAAACAGAGCCTCCTGTTGCCGCGATGACATCTTTCCGTATATTATCCAGCCGGTTATGCAGTTTCGTTACCGCCTCATCAAAAGCATTCTGACTGTATGCAGAGCTGAGTGCCTTTACGCGTGACTCTTTCTCCAGCCTGCGGAGAAGGGGATCCTTCTTGCCGTTCTGCAGCAGCTGTAAAAGACAATCCTCCCTGTCAGAAAGGAGAGAGATGTAAAAGTTGACTGCATCCGTATAATCTGTCTGCAGTTTTTCAAGGGCACTGCGCTTTTCTGCGTTTGGACTTCCGTATAAAAAAACAGAGCGCATATGGGTGCCGGATGAAACCTTCTTCTTTTTTGCACGTGGTCTCGCCATAAGAAACCTCCTTTCTTTCAGATATACCTGTTTCTTTTATTTTATCATATTTATAAAAATAGGCAAACATAAGTTTGCCCGTGCGCTTTCATCTCGGTAATTAAATTACCGAGGATTCTCGCTTGTCATCCTAAAGGAAAAAAGCGCCCTGCTGAACTTCCGGAATACGGAACAGTGATGATGAAAGGGGTACAGTATTTCCGCACCCGGATTACAGATGCAGACGGAAAGAGAGTGGCGATTTATGGGCTGACACGCGAAGAATTGTATGACCGGGCGGAAGATGCTCAGAAGAAAATCGCGGAAGTGGTTTTCCACAGAGAGAATCCGACCGTGGAAGAGTACTGCGAAAAATGGCTGCTGATGCGGTCAGGAACGGTAAGAACCAATGCGTTGGAAAGATACGCGCGGATGGTGAATCGGTACATCGTGGGTCCGATTGGACAGATGTATATGGACGAGGTGACCACAGATGACCTGCGGCTGCTGATGGTTCCATTATCAAAAGGTTCTTCCGGAATGTATGGTCAGCTCAATATGTTGATTAAGAACATTTTTAATTCGGCAGAAGAAAGCAAGGTAATCAAAGAGAATCCATCCAAAACGATTTGCGCAAGAGGCGGAAAGCCCGCGAAATGGCGCGAGGCGTTGACGGATGAACAGACTGCCATTTTGCTGGATAGCATTCGTGAGCTACCACCGTATGTTTTCGTAATGATTGGCTTGTACGCGGGATTGCGTAGAGAAGAGATTCTTGGATTGAAATGGGACTGCGTATTCCTGGATGAAAAAACGCCGTACATTTCTGTAAGGCGTGCATGGCATGTGGAAGGCGGTGAGCCGGTGGTCAACACACTTTTGAAGACTCCGGCAGCGAAGCGAGATGTTCCGATTCCCAAATGTCTGGTAGCCTGTCTCAAGGAAGCAAGGGAAAAATCAGAATCGGAATATGTGATCTCCAATTCAAAGGTAACTGTTTTGACGGAAACGCAGTTTGTGAGGGTCTGGAAGTACATAACAGTCCGTTCTACCGCAGAACGCTGTTATTACACCTATGTAAATGGGCAGTCCATCAAGCATAGAATAAAGACAAGGCTTGGTGAGCATCAGCCGAACAATCCCAAGCTGGTGTATACGATGGACTTCAAGGTGACTCCGCACATGCTGCGGCACACCCACATCACCAATCTGATTTACAAAGGTGTTGATCCAAAGACGGTGCAGTATCTGGCAGGCCATGAGAACAGCAAAACGACTATGTACATCTATACGAAAGTCAAGTATAATAAACCTGAGGAATTAAGCAGCGTTGTGAATGCCGCATTCGGGTTGCGTTAAACTGCACCAAAAATTCCTCGATTTCGTGGGTTTACCTATGGGTTTACTGAGAGAGGGAAGCCCGAAAACCCGCATGAATACTGGACTTTTTGGACCAAGGATAGGTGAATACGGTTTGAAGCCCCACCGTTTTTGTATTATACTGTCAATGTGGGAGGTGTAAAGCGTGGATGAATATATGAGAAGATTGAAGCAGCAGCTTTTATTAGAAGGCTCTTGCGCTATGAGCAGATGCGGCAGAGGTGGCGGTGTTTATGAGTATGTACAGCGTGAATTTGCTTATAATGAGGGCAGGTTAGACGGCGGCGAGCTGTCAAAACAAAACATCATCAGTATGTTTGAGAGCGGGCTTATATATGCAAACGAAGGAGAGATGATGTTTCGCGCCGAAGATATCATAAATGCAGACAGACACTTTGCGGCGCTGGCAGTATGCGATTACACAGTGTGTATATAGTCTGTCTGGCGGAGATATACAGGAGATACAGATGCGGCTTGGAGCGGGACAGAACATACCTGGAAATATAGAGGAACAACCCAAAACTCTTAAGAGACATTGCAGTGTTTCATATAGAGTGGATTAAAGCTGGCAGTGACGCAAAGACAGCCCGCATCCTTGCATTTATGCAATGCCTGCAAGCAGATATTGCCCCGTTTATTATACGTGTTGAGAATAAAGAGGAGTACGAAGGACGATTAGACAGCCCTGCACGGCTGGAGCAGTTCTTCAGGGTAGAGCAGCGGCGGTTCTACAGAGAGACAGAACCAATGGTGATAGATCAAGTATAAGAGATACTGCGGTGGGGAGACCCACCGCAGTATCTCTGAATTAAAAGTAATGGAAGCTACGCCTATATTATTAGATCCCTGCGGAGCAGTTTTGATCATTTGGCAATTCGTTCTCACATTTCTTTCATTTTTGATATATGGTCATTGTACTGCAGATACTGAGTATATTGTCTGCATTTTCGATAGGAGAAAATCTATTCTTAGCTGCAATCAGAATCAAAACTGGTTTCCGATTTTAAAACTTCACACGACTAAAGTCGTGGGATTGCCGCACTTCCCGAAATGGAAAGTATGTAAAAAATGTATAGAAATTACGATGAATGTAATAGTATTGGGATAAAAAATTAAAACACAAAGCACATTGTCTAAGACAATAAAATAGAACAGGGTTCTAATTTATGGCAAAAGAAAACAGAACAGGGTTCTAATTTGCGGATTATTTTTTTATAAAATCCTCAATTTCTTTAAACAAGGCTTCGCATCCGGAGTCATGCAGGATATCATGGGTTCCGGGAAAGCTTCTGATCTCCGTATCCGGATTGTTTTCTTTGTATGCTTTGTATACCTTTCGGATGCCTTTTCCAAAACCGGATACCGGATCTTTTTTTCCATACAGGAATAAAGTCGGAATGGCATTATTCGGATTTTTAAGGTTTCTGCTGGCACATTCCATGCCTTTGGAAAACTCGCAGAAAAAAGCAGGAGACACATCCTGACGAATAAGACTGTCACCAGTGTATTCCTTTCTCTTTTCATTATCTGTCAGGAGCCAGTAATTGGCTGGTCTGCCTTTGAACTTTTTGCTGTATGTACCGAACATCAGATCATAGATCTCATCAGAAGCACAGGACATCTTTCCGGTATATTTTTTCCCGATCCATGTTCTCATTATCCTCATCAGGAAAGCGGACTGCGCACCGGTACCTATCAGGATTTCTTTTTTGTAGGGAGTCAGGTCATGGGTTGTCCTCACAATGAAAGAACCCAGGGAAAATCCCAAAAGATAAATAGGAAGGTTTGGATATTTCCGGGCAACATATTCCCTTGCTGATACCATATCCTTAACCGTATCGTTCCAGTCATTAATGTACAAACAGGATGATCCTGGTGTGGTGCTGTGTCCGTGGCTGATGATGTCATTGCCAAAGACAATGTATCCGCGGCTGGTAAAATACTTTGCAAATTCCACATATCTTCCCATATATTCTGTCATTCCATGGCAGATCTGGATCAGGCCTTTGAGATTGCCCTTATATTCCGGTGCATAGATCTCCAGGTGCATGGTGGTGTCTTTATCGTTTGATGGAATTGCTACAAATGTTCTTTCCACTGTATTTCCTCATTTCTTATTTTTCTGCAATATGCCAGATTTCGCAAAACAGAATAGATGGTGTCAGCAATAATATTTTCGTCTGGCTGGATTATTCCGGCTGGCAGAACAATCTTCTTGCGTGAGGCATTATATTGCTTTTTTGGGGAAAAGGAAAGTATTTTTTGCATGTCTGAAAAAAGGTGTTTCGGATATCCTGGGAATGTAGAAAAGAATGTCCGCAAAGTCAGCCTGTTTGACGTTTTTCTGTTTTTCGCTTATACTGTAAGAACAACACGAAAAATATGGGGAGATGCTGGGATGAGCATTGAGGTTGAAATCAAGGTAAAAATTCAAAACAGAAAACAGGTCATGGATTCTCTTAAAAAAATAGGATTTCTGGAAAACAGGTGCGTCGTAGAGACGGATATATATTATACCTCCACACATCATGACTTTGCTGCATTGGGTGAGGCTCTGAGGATCAGAAAAGTAAAGGATCTGGAGTCCCCAAAAGAGACAAGTGTGATCACCTACAAAGGTGCAAAACTGGATCAGGTATCCATGACCAGGCAGGAACTGGAGACAGAAGTCGGGGACGGAGAAACGGTCAGAAAAATACTGGAGCATATCGGTTTTTGTCCGGTATCTCCGGTAGAGAAAAAGCGGCTGTATCTCAACAAAAATAATATGACTGCATGTCTGGATAACGTAAAAGGTCTGGGAGACTACCTGGAGCTGGAGATATTGACAGATACGGAAGAAAAAAGGACAGAAGCATTGAAACAGATAGAAGATGTCTTGGAAGCTTTGGGGTATTCCATGGAGGACACAACGAGAACATCTTACCTTTCTATGTTGATGAAAAAAGAGAAGGATGGCAAAGATGCACAAAGTAATGGTCTTTATTGATTATCAGAATTTTTTTATTTCCTGGAAGTGGAAGAACAGGGGAAGAAAACCTCCTTTTGTCGATTATCAAAAATTAGGACGGCTGATAAACCGTCAGATTCCGTTGGATTCGGAGGTGATCAAAACATATCTGTTTGCATATAAGCCATGTGACGAGCTGATGCTTCTGGAGCCTTATCAGAGATACTACAACTGGCTTACCGGAATGAAAAAAACCCCGTATCTGGAAGTGATCGAAGGACGGCAGGATATACACCGTATTCATGGGGTTGAGTTTGATATTAATGATCCTTCTACTTACACGACAGAAGAAAAGGAGACGGATATTAATATTGCCACACACATGATTGCAAAAGGTTTTCAGAATGCCTATGACATAGCAATCCTGGTAAGTGGGGATACGGATTATGTACAGGTGATACGGACGTTGCATGATCTGGGCAAGATCGTAGTGATCGCTCATTTTCCAGAACAGAATATCGCGAAATACCAGGGGATGTACGATGCAGAAGTGATCCTGGATGACGATCTTTTGTATCGGGCTGGCAATGCATCATATGGCAGGGAAAAGAGAAGCCGAAAGAGATATCCTTACCGGTTTCCATCGGAAAAAAAGTGAATTCGAATTCAAATTATCGTACTACAATCAGAGAAGAAGAGCATTGAGCTCTTCTTTTTTCAGTCCCCCGGACCAGACAATATCTTTTCCCATCAGGCAGTTCGTTGCCATGACGATCGTATCCATCAGCATTGGAATGGGCTCTGCGGAAGTAGAACCGTACAAGCCTCGGATGCCATGTTCTGTTTCTGCCGGTCCCTGTGTCTCATCTGCGTAATAAGCCGAAACTTCCTCATGAGCAAACCGGATATCTCCGTCCGCAACTTCGTAATAGTAATGGCTGTAATTGTAGGTAATGTCGATATCGGCTTCCGTCTGCTCTGCCGGTGCCAGCTTTCCGGTCACCGGATCTGTCACATCCTGGAGATTTCCTGTTTGACATACTGCGGATGTCTTATTTTGGCTGTTTCTACGGTTATCCTGTGCTTGAGTTCGATACTGTACCCCATATAGTGCCTCTTTTATGGAGGTAATATGCGGAAAGCTAATCTGCGCTTATTTGTATTCGAAAATCACGTAATCCTCGCGAAAAGCGGAGATAATAATCTTTCTGGCTCACTGATCTCCCAGTAGTGTCTCATACAGACTTGGCAACATAACAAATATGATAAGGATAGCTGCCCATGCAGGAATTCTTATTTTTGGGTTAAGTCCAGTAAACCACGCGATGACAACCATGATGTATGTTCTTACGTCAAAAGTAGCCTTTCCTTCTTCTCCAATAGCAGATTCAGTGTCGATTCCCTGTATTTGGTCGAGATTGGATAGTCCTGGATAAATACTGACATTTAATTCTGTTTTTTCGATACAATCTTCAATTTCAGGTAATGATAATCCTTTAACTTCAGGCACCACCCGCTGAAATATCCTTAAAAGAACCTGACGGTTCTTAAGTATTGCTTTTACATACTTGTCGTACTTGATTTTTTCTTGAGCAGCATCAATGTTTCTGGATAATGAAGTTGATGTTTTCTTATCCTTAAAGATGCAGATGTTTTGTTTGCAACCATATTTTCTCGTCTTCTTTTGTATTTCGTTGCAAAAATAAAATGATTGATATGAAGCAGAGATGAAAAATCCGCAGCAGGACCAATCAGCAATCTCATTTTTTGACAGGTTTTCAGACCAGAATATTTTCTGTGAAATGCCGATCTTTCGTACCAGATCGGACTGCGCCTGATATCCGGCTACAATAGATACATGAGGAAGATATCTCCGCGGATACACCCCTCAAAATACTGCGATAAGAAGAGGAGTGATTCTGACAAAAAATGTATTACAAAAAATATTTTTCTGGGAGGAAATGATGGAAAATGATACATTCAAGTGCTACAATGGTAATATCTGAAAACACAAAAGAAAGAAGGAAAAAACCATGAAGAAAAAGCTGATATCTGTATTGTTAGGGATCACGCTTGTGGTTTCTAACTGTTCCTATGTTGGTGCCGTGGACATAGGAGATTCTGCTGTGGAAGTACCGGACTTTTCAGATGAAGTTCAGGAAGATGAATTATTCTCAGACGGATCGGAGGAGGTGCCTGAAACCGAAGATGAGACAGTGCATCCTGCTGCTACAACGGAAAAAGTGAAAGTTGGGATCAAAGGCTCTTATCTGGCACCATCCCAGGCAGTCCTTGACCGGATCAATCAGATCCGCAGGGAGGCATATGAAGAAGGAGTGCAGAATCCGCGGGATCCATCTGAAGAAACTTACCATGGCTGATTATGTGCCCTTAAAGTGGTCATCCGATCTGGAGTATATTGCAAGGATACGTTCCGCGGAGGCATCTGTCCGCAGAGAACATATTCGTCCTTGTAATATGTGGCCGGAAAGTATCTGGGCACCGGGTGGAACTACGTCATATGCAGAAAATCTGGCTTGGAACGGTGCAAATGACATGCTCTATGGGATCAACCAATGGTATGGGGAAAAAAATGACTGGGTTAATCAGACTGGCAGGGTAACAGGCCATTACGAGTCTTTGATCACTCCGGAGTAT
>NZ_JBWJVP010000071.1:0-3909 GCF_056339915.1 Blautia sp. ZXY-1-B12
CAGCATTGTTTGCTATCATTCTGAATATCGTGCTTCCACCGGATGAGAAATCCGAAGTTGAGATTGCAGAAGAGATTCTTGACATGAAGAAAAAAGAGGCACAGAAGAAATAGCAGCAGAATCAACTTGTTGGCACACTGGGATTGTTCGAAAGTGAATAAGTAAAACAATAAAAAGCGCGAAACTGGGAATATCTGGTTTTGCGCTTTTATTCAGATTATAGTGAATGATTATCTGGTGCAGATGTATGTGGCGAAAACAGACTGCAGATATCTGTAATGAATTTCCTGGTAATGGTTACTGTTCACTCCGTGCCCAGTAACACGCTTCGCGATGCAGGAAATATGAACTTCCTTGTACAAAGCCCAAGGAGTATCGTTTGCTTTGCAAACTTAATTTATGCTAATCGCATAAATTCGCGCGGTATGTCTCGGGTTTTCTGTGACCTTCGTTCACAAAAAACACCTCGCGGGATATTACCAATGAACAGTAACTGATAATGATAAAAATATGTTATTGAATGAAATTCAGGGTTGACAAATATAGTTTACGGTGGTAAATTAAGTATAAATTTAACAGATTAAACCGATGAAGCGGAAGTCAAAGCAGTCATGCGCGCACAGAGAATCCGGGAAGGTGAGAGCCGGGTGGAAATGCAGTCTGCCAAATGGGCCGCTGAGGGCACAGTGAAAGGTTGAAGATTACAGAGCAGACTAAGTATCCTGTGACGTGAGGCATACGTCAGTTGCCGGGAATATGAAGGTATTTCGCAAAGAGTACGGTTCAAACCGTAAATCAAGGTGGCACCGCGGGTGAAGTATATACGCTCGTCCTTGACAGAAACGATAATTCTGTCAAGGGCGGGCTTTTTTATGTTCCTGACAGAAACTGAATTAATCACAGGAGGTGTTTCCATGTATCCAACATTAGAAACCATCAGGCGGCTTGCACAGACAAAAGAATATCGTCGTATTCCTCTGTGCAGAGAACTTTATGCAGACAGATATACACCGGTAGAGGTAATGCGCATTTTGCGAAAAGCCAGCCGCCATTGTTACCTGCTGGAAAGTGCCAGCCAGACAGAAGTGTGGGGCAGGTATTCTTTCCTGGGGTATGAACCGTCCATGGAGATTACCTGTACAGACGGAACATTGAAGATCCGGACAACCGATGCTGAGGGAAAAACAGAGGAAACCGTAAGGCAGGTCACACATCCCGGTGATACTCTCAGAGAAATCATCCGGAAATATAAAACCCCGGTAATGGAAAAGATGCCTCCTTTTACAGGCGGTCTTGTAGGATATTTCTCCTACGATTATATCAAATACAGTGAACCCAAGCTGAAACTGGAGGACAGGGAACAGCAGGATTTCAGGGACATGGATTTAATGCTTTTTGATCAGGTGATCGTATTTGACCATTTCAGACAGAAAGTACTTCTGATCACAGGTGTGATGACAGAGGATCTGGAAGCCTCCTACGAGAAAGCAGTAAAGAAATTGAAGGAAATGGCGCAGCTGATCCGAAACGGGGAGCATATGGAATTTGAACCGCTGAGACTTCAGTCAGAAATACAGCCGAAATTTCCGAAAGAAAAATATGCAGAGATGGTGGAGAAAGCCAAACATTACATCAGAGAAGGTGATATTTTCCAGGTAGTACTTTCCAATCCCATGCGTGCGAAAGCAACAGGAAGCCTGTTTGATACTTACCGGGTTCTTCGGGCATCTAATCCTTCTCCTTATATGTTTTATTTCTCCAGTGATGACATTGAACTGGCAGGTGCTTCTCCGGAAACCCTTGCGAAGCTGGAAAATGGTACCTTAAGTACCTTCCCTCTGGCAGGAACCAGACCAAGAGGAAAGACAAGAGAAGAGGATAAAGAACTTGAAGAGGGACTTCTGAAAGATGAGAAAGAGCTGGCAGAACACAATATGCTGGTAGACCTGGGAAGAAACGATATTGGAAAGATCAGCAAGATCGGAACTGTAAAAGTAGAAAAGTATCTCTGCGTAGAACGTTTTTCCCATGTAATGCATCTGGGCTCCACAGTAACAGGGATTATCCGGGATGATAAAGATGCTGTGGATGCAGTGGACGCAATCCTTCCGGCAGGAACCCTTTCCGGAGCACCCAAATTCAGAGCCTGCCAGATCATCGAGGAACTGGAACAGAGCAAACGAGGCATTTACGGAGGCGCCATCGGATATCTGGATTTTGCAGGAAATCTGGATACCTGTATTGCCATCCGCCTGGTTTATAAGAAAAACGGAGAAATCTGTATCCGTTCAGGTGCCGGAATCGTGGCAGACAGTGTACCGGAAAAGGAATTTCAGGAATGCTGCAACAAGGCAAGAGCTGTGGTACAGGCAATTGAACAGGCACAGGAGGGATTAGAATGATATTACTGATCGATAATTATGACAGTTTTTCCTATAACTTATATCAGCTCATCGGCGCAGTGGAACCGGACATCAAAGTAGTGAGAAACGATGAGTGTACACTGGAAGAAATCGCAGAGATGAAACCGGAAGCCATCATTTTATCCCCTGGTCCGGGAAGGCCGGAGGATGCAGGTATCTGTATTCCGGTGATTAAAGAATTTGCAGGAAGAATCCCTATCCTGGGTGTGTGCCTGGGACATCAGTCCATCTGCGAAGCCTTTGGAGGAACAGTTTCCTATGCAAAAGAGCTGATGCATGGAAAGAAAAAGCTGATGTATAAAGCAGGAGAAAGTCAGCTTTTCAAGGGTCTGCCGGATACCTTTGCAGCAGCCAGATATCATTCCCTGGCAGCGTTAAAGGATACCCTGCCTGTAGAACTTAGGGTAACAGCAGAGTCAGAGGACGGAGAGGTCATGGCAGTGGAACATACGAAATATCCTGTGTTCGGAGTACAATTTCATCCTGAATCTGTAATGACACCGGACGGCAGAGTGATGATAGAGAACTTTATGGAGGTAGTGAGAAATGATTAAGGAAGCCATTATTAAATTATCAAAGAAACAGGATTTAGCTTATGCGGAAGCAGAAGCTGTAATGGACGAGATTATGAGCGGTCAGGCAACGCCTGTACAGATGTCTGCTTATCTTACTGCATTAGCTTTAAAAGGAGAGACAATTGATGAGATCACAGCTTCCGCAGCAGGAATGAGAGCTCACTGTATCAAACTTCTCCACAACCTGGATGTGCTTGAAATCGTGGGTACCGGCGGAGACGGTTCTAATTCCTTCAATATTTCCACTACTTCTTCTCTGGTGATCGCAGCAGGCGGTGTTCCGGTTGCAAAACATGGAAAGCAGGGCAGCATCCTCCAAATCCGGTGCAGCAGATGTTCTGGAAGCACTGGGAGTGAAGATTACACTGACGCCGGAACGCAGTGCAGAGATCCTGAAAAAGATCAACATCTGCTTCCTGTTTGCGCAGAATTATCACATTGCAATGAAATATGTGGCACCGATCCGTAAAGAGCTAGGAATCCGTACTGTATTTAACATTCTTGGACCGTTAAGTAATCCGGCAGGTGCAAACATGGAACTGATGGGAGTTTACGATCAGTCACTGGTGGAGCCACTGGCACAGGTTATGGCAAATCTGGGCGTTAACAGAGGAATGGTTGTCTATGGACAGGACAGTCTGGATGAGATTTCCATGTGTGCACCTACTTCTGTATGTGAGATCAGGGATGGCAAATTTACTTCCTATGAGATCACACCGGAACAGTTCGGATATGAGAGATGTGAGAAGGGTGCCCTGACAGGTGGTACACCTGCAGAAAACGCAGAGATCACAAAAGCAATCCTGAAAGGTGAGGAAAAAGGTCCGAAGCGTCAGGCGGTATGTTTAAATGCAGGTGCAGCACTCTATATCGCAGGAAAAGCCGCTTCCATAGAAGAAGGAGTGAAGCTG
>NZ_JBWJVP010000072.1:0-10981 GCF_056339915.1 Blautia sp. ZXY-1-B12
AGCAGTCTGCATTATTGCCGCCTGTGCTGCAGACGGGGGTGCTGCACATATTAATACACACGCCAGAAAAAAAAATAACATTCTTCTTACACACATCTGTCTCTTCTGTTTTCTCATTATTGCCTTCTTTTATGATTTCATATATTATCTGTTATTTTTACCGGTACTTACAGCAATTTCGCTGTCTTTTCTCTTCACCATACTGCTTCCCAGTCAATTTGACCAAACAGTTGTATTTCAGTTTACATCATCTGACAGAAACAGTCAACAGTCTTCGCCACTGCCTTTACATTCTTTACAGACTCCATACAAAATAGAATTCTTACACTGCAGGGTAAATCCATGACTTTCTTCAATATGATGAGAAATTTCTTCCATAAAATGACATTCCAGATGAATGATCTTTCCGCATTTTACACACTTCAGGTGCAGATGCTGTTCACATCCCCGTCCCGGTTCTACATACTGATAAGCAGCCTGGCAACCTTTCTCTGCAACATATTTGATCACAGTTCCATCCTTTGCAAGCTTGTCCAGATAGCGGTAAATGGTTGTGATATTTACCTCACTGTCATGTTTCTTCAGATACTCATCCACATCAGCAGCTGTAACCGTATGGTCATTACTGTTTTTCAAATATTCAAGTATTTTTCTGCGGCTTGCTGTCGCATAACTGCTTCCTGCCATAATTTTATCATTCCTCCTAAAATCAGCTTCTTCTGACAGAGCAGACTCGGTTGATCAGAAAACAATTCCTGCAAATTCAATAATAATTCCCCAGAATACACCAAGTCCATAAAGTACTCCCACAATTTTCAGATTCTGAACCCTGTCTCTGTTCAAACGAAACAGAATCAGAAGCCCAACTCCTGCATTTACAAGAAGTCCCGCCATCATCGCCCCGGCTCCGATAATATGATCCAGATATAACTGGGTGATTACTACAGAAGAAGCGCAGTTGGGAATCAGTCCCACTAAAGCTGCGATCAGTTCACCTGCAATCGGTGTTCCTGTAAAAAGTCCTGCCAGTGTCTCTTCTCCAACTAATCCAATGATAATATTTAAAGCAAGAGAAATCAAGAAAATGTATACAAAAACTTTTAATGTGTGAAATGCTGCTGAAGAAATAACTCCATGTTCACAATGGCAGCGTTCTTCTTCACAGATTTCATGAATATCCACATCAGGTTCCTGTTTCTTCAGAATATGTGTGTAAACATACTCCAGCACCAGGCCGGAAAGTATTCCGATCACCGCTTTGCAGGTCAGGATTTTCACAATTGTAACTACAGGAACTGCATTGGAGATCATGATCGGAAACATTTCATCTGAAGTAGACAGATACACCGCGATCAAAGTTCCCACTGTGATCACACGTCCGGCAAAAAGGCTGGATGCCGCTGCCGAAAATCCACACTGTGGGATCACTCCCAGAAGTCCCCCCCATACCGGTCCGAATTTTCCGGCTGTACGGATTCTCTTTCGTGCTGCCGCACCTGTCTTATGCTCCAGCCATTCCATAAACAGATAAGTAAGAAAAAGAAAGGGTAGCAGCTTGATGCTGTCTATTACTGAATCTAATATAATCTCTGACATATAGTTCTCCTTATATTTGCACTTTATTTGTATTTGCAACTTATTTACATTTGCAACTTATTTGCATTTCTGTATTATATAGTATTTTTATAATTTGTCAAGTCTGTAAACCATACAATTGAAACATTCCAAAAAAAGACGTTACTGTTCACTCCGTTCACAGTAACGTAGCCAAAATTCATTCCAGATTGCCTGCGGCAATGGAATTTTGGCTTGTATGTCTCGGGATTTTGGCATATTCATGCCAAAACACCTCGCGGGATAGCGGTGTGTAAACAATAACAAAAAGACCATCTTTCAGATATGGGGGAAAATCCGGAAGATGGTCTTTTTATTCATGTTTTATTTATACAATATATAAGAATGTTATATCTGTATTATTCAGCAACTGCCTTAAATGCTTCATCAAGATCCTGAATGATATCGTCAATATTCTCTGTACCAATGGAAAGACGAATTGTATTTGGTTTGATACCCTGATCGAGAAGTTCTTCTTCTGTGCACTGGCTGTGTGTTGTTGTAGCCGGATGGATAACAAGAGATTTAACATCAGCTACATTGGCAAGCAATGAGAACAGTTCCAGATTATCAATGAAGTCCTTTGCCTTCTGCGCATCACCTTTAATCTCAAATGTAAAGATGGAACCGCCGCCATTCGGGAAGTATTTCTTATAAAGCTCCTGCTGAACCGGATCTGTGGATACAGACGGATGATGAACTTTCTCTACCTGCGGATGGTTATTTAAGTACTGAACAACTTTCAGTGCATTCTCTACATGGCGTTCAACACGAAGTGACAGTGTTTCAAGTCCCTGAAGGAAAATGAATGAGCTTACCGGAGAGATGGTTGCACCTGTATCACGAAGAAGAATTGCACGAATCTTTGTAACAAATGCTGCCGGTCCGCATGCCTTTGTAAAGCTTACGCCATGATAGCTTGGGTTCGGCTCTGTCAGAGATGCGAATTTACCTGATGCTTCCCAGTCAAATTTACCACTCTCAACGATCACACCTCCGATTGTTGTACCATGTCCACCGATGAATTTAGTTGCAGAATGAACAACGATATCTGCACCATATTCGATTGGTCTTACAAGGTAAGGTGTTGCAAATGTGTTATCCACTACAAGCGGAATCTTATGTGCATGAGCAATCTTTGCGATAGCTTCAATATCAACTACATCAGAGTTCGGGTTTCCAAGAGTCTCGATGTAAACAGCTTTTGTGTTATCCTGAATTGCGTTCTCTACTTCTTCAAGATCAAATACATCAACGAATGTTGTTGTGATTCCATAAGCCGGAAGTGTATGCTCCAGAAGGTTTGTTGTTCCACCGTAAATATTCTTGGCTGCCACAATGTGGTCACCCTGCTGTGCAAGATTCTCAATTGTATATGTGATTGCTGCTGCACCGGATGCTACTGCAAGTGCCGCAGAACCGCCTTCAAGCGCTGCGATTCTTTTCTCGAATACATCTTCAGTCGGGTTTGTAAGACGTCCGTAAATGTTACCTGCATCTGCAAGTCCGAAACGTGCAGCTGCATGATCGCAGTTTCTGAATACATAAGAAGATGTCTGATAGATTGGTACTGCTCTTGCATCTGTAACCGGATCCGGACTCTCCTGTCCTACGTGAAGCTGTAATGTTTCAAATTTGAAATGTCTGTCTTTTCTTTCGATTTTTTTGCTCATGTGTATATCCTCATCTTTCTCTGATTTATAATAATCTTTTTCTCTGCAAAACTGATTCCGGCTCTTAAGCCCCTTATCTGCAAGTCATTTTTGTTTCTACGCTTTTCATATCTGTTTGATATGATTTAGCATAGTTGTATATTACCATTTAATTCCTAGTACGTCAATAGGAAATTTTCTATAGCGTTTAATAGCTAATAACTATAACGTTTCCAAAAAACAGTGCAGATAAGACAGTCCGACAAAATGCGAAAGACAAGGATGATCTGTCATTTAATACAATTTTCAATCACGCCGCCGCCTACAACGATATCACCATCATATAACACAACTGCCTGCCCTCTGGTGATAGCTCTCTGTGGTTTATCAAAACGCACGTGCAGCACTCCATCTTCCGTCTGCCATGCTACGGCCTCCTGCTCCGGATGACGGTAACGGATCTTTGCTTTCAGTCTCATTGGCTCCTTCAGAGATTCACAGGAAATCAGATTGACCTTTGTTGCAGTCAGTTCCGAATGGAAAAGATCCTCATTATTTCCCAGAACCACCTGATTGGTCTTTGGAGAAATATCACACACATACAGTCTGGATGCTGCCGGAATACCAAGTCCTCTTCTCTGGCCAAGTGTATAGTGGATGATTCCTTTATGTTTACCAAGAATGTTTCCTTCTGTATCTACAAAATCGCCCGGGATTGATTTACGTCCTGTGTACTGTTCAATAAACTTTGCATAATCACCGTCCGGTACGAAACAGATATCCTGGCTATCATGCTTTCTGGCATTAACAAAGCCATGCTTCTCTGCGATCTCACGCACTTCCGTTTTGCGAAGCCCGCCAAGAGGCAGGGAAATATGCGCAAGCTGCTCCTGTGTCAGCATATAAAGCACATAACTCTGATCCTTCGTATCATCCACAGCTTTCTTTAATAAGTAACGGTTCTTCTCCTCATCATATTCCACACGTGCATAATGTCCGGTTACAATATAATCATACTCCAGTTCACGCATTCTCTGAAACATCTTGTCAAATTTCAGATAACGATTGCAGTCAATGCAGGGATTTGGCGTGGCTCCATGCTCATAGGCATCCACAAAGCGGTCCATAACATCCTCTTTAAACCTCTCGGAAAAGTTAAAAACATAGTACCTGATCCCCATTCTGTAGCAGACATTTCTGGCATCCTCCACATCATCCAGAGAACAGCAGGTTTTCTCTCTCTTTACTCCTATGTCCTCATTGTGAAATAATTTCATGGTAGCACCGATACATTCATCACCGGTTTCCTTTGTAAGCAGAGCTGCCACAGAGCTGTCCACTCCGCCGCTCATTGCGATAATTGCTTTTCTCATTTTTATTCCATCCTGTTCTGTGATCCGATTACACGGAATATTATTGTTTATGATAATTTTATTTATGTTATGTTAGCTGTTCTGCAAAATACTGAACAGTTACATAAAAATCATTTGTACAGCATATCTATTCTAACACATTTATGTAAAATAAAAAAAGCCCTAAAAAGGGCTTTTTTATTTTACACAAATAATGGAGTAGAATAGTAACGGTCACCGGAGTCCGGAAGAAGAGCTACGATTGTTTTTCCTTTATTCTCCGGTCTCTTAGCCAGCTGGATTGCCGCATAGAGAGCCGCACCGGAAGAAATACCAACAAGAATTCCCTCATGTTTGGCAATCAGCTTGCCAACTGTAAAAGCATCCTCATTCTCAACCGGAAAAACCTCATCATAAACCTCTGTATTTAATGCCTTCGGAACAAATCCCGCACCGATTCCCTGAATCTTATGCGGACCGCTCTTTCCCTGAGAAAGTACAGGGGAAGTTGCAGGCTCTACTGCCACTACTTTCACGTCAGGATTCTGGGATTTCAGATATTCACCAACACCGGTGATCGTTCCGCCTGTACCAACACCTGCCACAAAAACATCTACCTGTCCGTCTGTGTCTCTCCAGATTTCCGGACCTGTGGTCTTTTTGTGGATCGCAGGATTTGCAGGGTTATCAAACTGTCCCGGAATAAAACTGTTCTCATATTCCTTCGCAAGTTCGTTTGCTTTGGCGATTGCGCCATTCATACCTTTTGTTCCATCTGTCAATACGATTTCTGCACCGTATGCTTTCAGAATATTCCTTCTCTCAACACTCATTGTCTCAGGCATCGTAAGTATCACTCTGTATCCTTTGATTGCAGCAAGAGAAGCAAGACCGATTCCGGTGTTACCTGATGTAGGCTCGATGATCACTGCGCCAGGCTTCAGAACGCCTCTCTCTTCAGCGTCTTCGATCATACTCAGGGCGATACGGTCTTTGGCACTTCCTGCCGGGTTAAAATACTCAAGCTTCACAAGTATTCTCGCTTCCAGCCCAAGCTCTTTTTCAAGATTTCCAACCTCAAGGAGAGGAGTATTTCCAACCAGTTCCGCTGCATTTTTATAGATTTTTGCCATGAGTTCGTCCTCCTTATTTCATACTAAGTATATATGAATTATATGTTATATACATAATATTCTATAAATCCACTGTTGTCAAGAGGGAAAATCAAATTACATAATCATTTCCCATCTCTTCATACCAGTCTTTAAGATCCTGCAATGTAACCTTATCCAGTACTCCCTCAATAGCTTCATCAAGCATCTTCCAGAGACGGAGTGTGACGCATTCCCCGGCTCTGCTGCACTGATTCGGTTCGTCCTCCAGACAGGCTACCGGCTTCATGCTGCCTTCTGTCAGTCTCAGAATAGTTCCCACCGTATATGTTTCCGGCTCTCTGGCAAGCATATAACCGCCCTGTGCCCCTCTCAGGCTCTTTACATATCCCGCCTTCTTTAATGATGAAATAATCTGTTTCAGATATTTTTCTGAAATATTTTCCCTTGCAGAAATATCTTTGATCTTGACCAGTTCTCCTGTATTATGAACTGCAAGATCAAGCATAAGTCTCAGAGCATATCTTCCTTTTGTAGAAATCTGCATTTTTCAAAACCTCCTGATTAAATTTCGTCGGATTATCATTGTTTTCTTTTATTATATAGTATTCCCAGTTATATAGTCAAGATATATTCAACTTTCCTATATGAATATACAAAAAATCACAGAACCATCCCCAGTCCTGTGATTCTCTCACTGTCTTATACAGTATTATTTCTCCAGTTCTTCTGCTGAAGTAAATACATTAAATCCATTATTCTTAAGAATGCATTCTGTCACTGCACCATCCTCCGTCTGAAGAATTACTACAGGTCTGAGATCTTTTCTGTGGAAAGAAGTATAAATATAGTCAAGACTTACATTACTGTCTGATGCTACTTTCAGGAGTTCATCCAGACCGCCTACCTGATCTTTCATATCAACTACGATCGCTTGTGTAATACGATTCATATATCCACTCCTGTTTAAAACAATTTCCGCTTTATCCGGATCGTTGCAGATCATACGGAAGATTGTAAACTCCGGTGCATCGAAGCATGCAAATCCATAAATATTAATCCCGTTATCTGCAAGTATCCCTGTCACTCTTTTCAGACTTCCTGCTTTATTTTCCACAAATACAACATTCTGTTTGATCATCTCTTTTATCCTCCGGTCAACTCTCTCAGTATCTTTATAATCCCTCATCCACATATTTCTTAATATTGGATGTATTTACATATTTCGTCATATGCTCACCGTCTGTGATCACCAGAGTCGGAGCCTGCATAATTCCAAACTCCTTCACCATCTCCGGATTCTTCTCCGCATCAATAATCTCGAACTCCCTGCCTTCCAGTATCTTCTTCGCCACTCTGCAGTTCGGACAGGTACTGGTTGTAAACAGGTATTTATGTGATACCACAGGTTCTATCTTCACGTCATCCTTAGTCACAGTAACTACACTGGCATGAACCGGCTGTATTTTTCTGATATCTGAATGCATCACATCATAAAGCGTACGGTTCTTATACTCCTGTGCTTTACCGTCATTCCAGTTCTGTACAGGTCTGTAATATCCTGTGATACGACTGTAAACCTCCGCCTTCTTACCACATTTCGGACAAGTGAAATGCTCTCCGCTGATGTAGCCATGTTCCTTACATACAGAATAGGTCGGCGAAATCGTATAATACGGCAGTTTATAATTCTCTGCGATCTTACGTACCAGTGCTGCTGCTGCTTTCCAGTCAGGAAGCTTCTCACCGATAAATGCATGGAATACAGTACCTGATGTATAAAGCGTCTGCAGATCATCCTGAATATCCAGTGCATCAAAAATATCTGTGGTGTATTCAACCGGAAGATGAGAACTGTTTGTATAATAAGGAGTATCCCCTTCCTTGCCTGCAGTCTTAATATCCGGCCAGCGTTTTCTGTCATGTTTGGCCAGACGATAGGCAGTAGATTCAGCAGGAGTTGCCTCAAGATTAAACAGTTCTCCTTCGTACTTCTCCTGATAATCGGACAGACGTTCCCGCATATGAAGAAGAACCTCTTTTGTAAACCTCTGTGTACGCTCATCAGACATATCTTTTCCCAGCCAGCGGGCATTCAGACCAACCTCGTTCATTCCCACCAGTCCAATGGTAGAGAAATGATTGGAAAAGCTTCCAAGATATCTCTTTGTATAAGGATATAATCCCTCATCCAGCAGCTTACCAATTACTTCACGTTTAATATGCAGAGAACGTGCGGAAATATCCATTAAGCGATCCAGACGATTGTAAAACTCTTCCGGTGTCTTGGAAAGATATGCGATACGCGGCATATTTATAGTTACTACCCCCACAGAACCGGTACTCTCTCCTGATCCGAAGAAACCACCGCTCTTCTTGCGGAGTTCTCTCAGATCCAGACGCAGACGGCAGCACATACTGCGGATATCACTTGGTTTCATATCACTGTTAATATAGTTTGAGAAATACGGTGTTCCATATTTGGATGTCATCTCAAAAAGAAGGCGGTTATTCTCTGTATCAGACCAGTCAAACTCATTTGTTATGGAATAGGTCGGAATAGGATACTGGAACCCGCGTCCGTTGGCATCCCCCTCGATCATGGTCTCAATAAATGCCTTATTGATCATATCCATCTCTTTTTTGCAGTCTTTGTACTTGAAATCCATATTCTTTCCGCCTACGATAGCCGGAAGCTCTGCAAGATCATCCGGTACTGTCCAGTCCAGCGTAATGTTGGAGAAAGGTGCCTGTGTTCCCCATCTGCTTGGGGTATTGACTCCATAAATAAAAGACTCAATACATTTCTTCACTTCCGGATAGCTTAAATTATCTGCCTTGACAAAAGGTGCCAGATAAGTATCAAAGGATGAGAAAGCCTGCGCTCCGGCCCATTCATTCTGCATAATCCCAAGAAAGTTTACCATCTGATTGCAGAGAACACTCAGATGCTTTGCAGGTGAAGATGTGATCTTGCCTTCAATACCGCCAAGTCCCTCCTGGATCAGCTGTTTCAGTGACCATCCTGCACAATATCCGGTCAGCATGGACAAGTCATGAATATGAATATCTGCATTTCTGTGTGCATCTGCGATTTCATTGTCATAAATCTCAGACAGCCAGTAATTTGCAGTAACTGCACCGGAGTTGCTTAAGATCAGACCTCCAACTGAATAAGTAACTGTGGAGTTCTCCTTTACACGCCAGTCCTCAACCTTCACATAACTGTTTACGATTTCTTTGTAATCCAGGATCGTTGACTTCATGTTGCGAACCTTTTCCCTCTGCTTGCGGTAAAGAATGTAGGCTTTTGCCACATCTGCATATCCGGCCTGGATCAGCACATTCTCCACACTGTCCTGAATTTCTTCTACTGTAATCTTATTATCTGTAATCTTTTTCTGAAAATCAGAAGTAACACGCAGCCCTAAGAGATCAATCATCTCTTCGCTATAATTTTTCTCTTTTGCATCAAAGGCTTTATGGATAGCCGCTGTGATCTTGCCTATTTTAAACTCATCCACTTCGCCATCACGTTTTACTACCTGAAACATATCTAATGCCCCCATTTTCTCTTGTTAATCTGTTTCTCCTGCATATTCTTACCGGAGATATTTCTGTCGTTACTGTCCACTTTGCTCTGAGTAACACTGTAGGTTCATTGTATCAGAGTATCGCCGGTTCGTCAACACGCAAAAATACCACATAATGTTCCTCATTTTCGCAAAAGGCACAATATATGGTATTTTCTTATTTTTCAAAATATTTTTTTATACAACTCTGGCGTAGATTTCTTTCGGCACCCTTGCCTTCACAGCAATCCCTTCCTCTGTGTATTCCTCTGAGATAAGCTGCCCATATTCGCGGATCAGCTGGATTTTTCCTGCTTCCTGATAAGGGAAAAGGCGCTCCACATAAATCTGTTCTTCAGCAAGAAGCTTCTCCAGAAGATCATTCAGATCTGCAAGACCCTCGCCTGTCTTTGCAGAGACCTTCAGCGTATAGTCCGATTTAAAATCTCGCAGTACGCATGCCCCCGGCGCATCCTGCTTATTAAAGAGTGTGATGATCTTCTTTCCCATCACTCCCAGTTCTTTTAATGTCTCATATACCACATGCATCTGCATCTCTGCCTGCGGATTGGAAGAATCTACCACATGGATAATATAATCTGCATATTTGGCCTCTTCCAATGTGCTCTTGAATGCTTCGACCAGATGATGCGGAAGCTTATGGATAAATCCAACCGTATCTGTGAGAAGAATCTGCTGTCCGTCCTTCAAATTTAAAAGTCTGGTAGTTGGATCCAGTGTAGCAAACAGTTTATCCTCTGATAAAACCTCTGAGCCTGTCAGTGTGTTCAGCAGCGTAGATTTTCCCGCATTTGTATATCCTACGATCGCAGCAGTCTTCATATTGCCTCTGGCCCGGCTGGAACGGATCAGTTCCCTGTGTTTCTCCACCTGGGATAATTCCTGCTTCAAAGCAGAGATCCTTGTACGGATAAGACGACGGTCTGTCTCCAGCTTTTTCTCTCCCGGACCTCTGGTTCCGATTCCACCTCCCAGACGAGAAAGAGATTCCCTGAGACCGACCAAACGGGCAGATCTGTAGCGAAGCTGTGCAAGCTCTACCTGTATTTTACCCTCACTGGTTATAGCTCTCGCTGCAAAAATGTCCAGAATCAATAATGTCCTGTCCATCACCTTACAGTCCAGTTCCCGCTCCAGATTATTCAGCTGTGCAGGAGAAAGTTCGTCATCACAGATAATTCCGGTTGCATCCATAGCATATACCAGTGCACGTACTTCCTCTATCTTTCCTTTTCCAATATAAGTTCCGGGATGCACAGACTCACGATTCTGAATGATTCTTCCCACTGTAACAGCTCCCGCAGTTGATGCAAGCTCCTTCAGTTCATCCAGGGATTCTTCCACATTATCATGATCATCCGTCTGCACTCCCACAAGAACCACCCGTTCTTCAAGCTTTCCAAATTCTTCCATAAATTCTCCTCAGTCAGATGGATATTACACACGCGTTTTAAGAAATGCAAGTTCCTTCTTAACAGTTTTATCTTCCGGGTATAATTCCAGATATTCCTGTGCTTTCTGCAAAGCAGTCTGAAAATCCAGTTTCTTCTCATAGACTACGATTTCATTAAACAGCAGACTCTGCATATCCTCCGCTCCTGCCACATGGATTCCGCTTTCTATATCAGAAAGGGCACTGTCATAATCCCCATCCTCTA
>NZ_JBWJVP010000073.1:0-8172 GCF_056339915.1 Blautia sp. ZXY-1-B12
GGCAGTCAGGGAAGCTCCGTTATCAAAGTGTTTGATATGACAGCAGCCACTACAGGTATCAATGAAACCAATGCTAAAAAGTCAGGGTTAGAGGTAGATACAGTAATTCTTTCTCCTATGAGTCATGCCGGTTACTATCCTGGTGGAAAAGTGATGACCATGAAGGTGGTTTTTGAAAAAGAGACTTATCGTTTGCTTGGCGCTCAGATTATTGGATATGAAGGAGTTGATAAACGTATTGATGTGCTGGCAACAGCGATCCATGCAGGGCTGAAGGCAACCCAGTTGAAAGATCTGGATCTCGCATATGCACCGCCTTATTCCTCTGCAAAGGATCCTGTAAATATGGCCGGCTTCATGATAGACAATATAGCAAAAGGGACCTTAAAACAATGGCATTTGGAAGATATGGATAAGATTTCTAAAGATAAAAATGTGGTGTTGCTGGATGTGAGGACTGTAGGTGAATTTAACAGGGGGCATATGAATGGATTCAAAAACATTCCTGTAGATGAACTAAGGGAACGTATCAATGAAATTGAGAAAGGAAAGCCTGTGTATCTGATATGCCAAAGTGGTCTGCGCAGTTACATTGCCAGCCGTATTCTGGAAGGAAATGGTTATGAAACATACAACTTTTCCGGTGGATTCCGCTTCTATGATACAGTGGTTAATGACCGTGCGCTGATAGAAAAGGCATATGCATGTGGTATGGATTATTAAAAAATAATCACAATATTTTTATAATTTTCTCGTAGCATAAAAAGATCCCCCATTTATTAGAATGACTTTCATAATTCTGATAAATGGAGGATTCTTTTAGATGTTACAGAAAAACAGTTTTATGATCTTTGTAGTGTTTCCAGTCTTTTCGAATCCAGGATTGTGATTTTGCCGCGGGAGAGTTTGACGAGTCCTTCGCCTTGAAAGTATCGAAGCATTCGAGTGATAACTTCCCTGTGGGAACCAAGATGATTAGCAATCGTCTCATGAGTGATTTTCAATTCATTTGTTCCTTCGATAGAGGTCTCTTCTAAAAGAAATGAAGCAACACGCTTATCCAAACTCTTCCACATGATTTGTTCAATCAGCCACATGACATCAGAAAAACGGGTGGCTATTAACTCATTGGTATAGTTTGCGACGGGAGCAGATTCCTTCATAATGTCCTTATAGATTTCAGCAGGGATGATCCAAAGATCAGTATCTTTTTCTGCTTCAATGGTTACTTCAAATTGAATGGAGCGTATGATACATGAGGCGGATAAAAGACACATATCCATATCGAACAGACGGTAAAGTGTAATCTCTCGTCCTTCATCTGAAAGTATGTAGGTTCGAAGCTGCCCGGATTTAACCAGTAATAATCCAGTACAGTCCAGGTTTCCGTTGTGAATGATCGTTCCTTTTTTTACATCCCGTGTGATTAAATTGTCTGAAATTATTTTTTTCTGTGCTGTATTTAAGTCATTCCATAGTGGAAAATAATTTTCGAAGTTCATAACAGTTATCTCCTTTACGAACATAGTATACTTGCTTTTTTTAGATGCGTCAATTAAATAATTGACATATGCCATAAATAAAAATATACTGATTATAGTACATGACTTTTGTAAATATGAAGGAGGGATAAATAATGCAGGGAGATGTCAGTTTTACATTTTTGGACCGAATTGAAGAAGTAGAACTGAATGTTGTAGACAGACGATGGCAGTCTGCACTGGCATTGGCATTGACTTTGCCAGATATTTGCGGAGGTATTGCTTTCCCGGAAATTGTTAAACATTATCGAGATGGCCGGGTTATGCTTGATCGGCAAAAAAAACCGACCCGTGATGTGGGAACCCAGTATATCCGTTGGTTTGATGAATATGCAGGGGACCACTTTAAACTATCTCAATCCGATGAAAAGCCATATATTTGCGGAGAACGCTGTTGGCAGCTCCGGTGTGAATATCTTCATCAAAACAAAGGATTTTTAAATGATGAAAATAATATACACTTTCATCTAGGATTAAACTGTGGAATGTCAGTTTGTCAGTTGGACAGTATGAACATACAGGAGAACAGCATTGATATTCGTATAGACATAGAACAGTTTTGTCTAAGAATGTGCAAGGCAGCAAAGAGTTACTATGATAAAGTTAATTTGGAAAAAGATTTTAGTCTCTATAATACACCAGTTTTGGATTTTATTCAGATAACACAAAAAAAGAAAGCTGATTCTATTATTGCACTGATCTGTGGCAATGAAAACTATGCAAAAGGATTAAAAGAAGCATTGCAGTTTATTTCAGAGCAGATCATGCTGTTTTACACACCGGAAAGCGCTAAAACAAAATTAGGAAAACATAAGCCGAATCTTTGGATTGTTACCGAAGATATGACGAGACAACTGAATCAGCCATGGCGTGCTGACAGGACAACACCTGTAATTTTAATCACAGGCAATCCTGATGCTGTTGAAATTAAAAAGGATCCTGGGAAACTAACTGTTCTTTCTATGCCATTATCGACAGTTAATTTGCGGAAAACCGTCAAAATATATGTGTCATGAGGAGAAGTTTATGCTGTATATAACATTATTATTTGCATTTATAGTTGTATATTTGATGATGCTTATGCGGAGACAAAAAGATAAGATGAGCGAAATTAAAATACAAATGGATCAACTGCGGGCACAACATGATCAATTGCAGAAAGAAAGGGATCAGTTACTAGAACAGATGAATCATCTGGAAGAGCAACGAGAACACTTGCAAATGCAAACAGACCAGGCATTTCGGAGTGCTGATGAAATTGAGAAAATTTGCGATGAGATATGGCATCATGCTAATACCATCCACCTTTATTCTTCGTTATCTGAAGAAGAAAGCAAATCTATAACAACGAAAGAAAAACAAAAAGTAATTATTAGAACAACCGAGGAGATTCTAAACATTATATATAAATATAAAGGTGGAGTATAATAAAAATATGTCATTCTAGTTATTAGCGTTCAAGGTAAATTCTTATGTAATAATATCACAGAAGAATTTACCTTTTTCAGGTACAATAGAGATACCAAATTTGAAAGGGGAACAAAGCATTGGCAAAAAGAGTAGCAAGTGTCGATAAAAAAAGATGTGTTGCCTGCGGGGTATGTGAAAATACTTGTCCGGTAACAGCGGTTAAAGTCCATTGTGGGTGCTATGCGGTAGTAGAAGAAACATTGTGTGTAGGATGCGGGAAATGTGCAAAGTCCTGTCCAGCAGGCTGTATTGAAATGAAAGAGAGGGCAGCGGTATAAAGAAAAAGAAGCATTGGTATGATTATTTATGGATATGGGCGATCATTTATTTTACTCTTGGTTTTTTTAATATTTTGTTCGCCTGGTTTGGGATGATTGATTTCCTGGTGCCGTTAGGAATAGCAATATTCGGCGGAAATAAATTTTTCTGTAATCATTTGTGTGGACGTGGCCAGCTTTTTAGCAAGCTTGGTGGAGATTTAAAATGCTCAAGAAATAAACCAACCCCGCGATGGACGAGTTCAAAATGGTTCCGATATGGCTTTTTGATATTTTTCCTTACAATGTTTGGGAATATGGTATTTCAGACATATTTAGTTGGTGCCGGAGCATCCTCCTTGCGTGAAGCCATCAAACTATTCTGGACCTTCCGTGTTCCATGGGGATGGACATACACTGCAGGAACAGTAGCTGATTGGGTGGCACAGTTTAGTTTTGGATTTTATAGTTTGATGCTTACCTCTCTGCTGTTAGGGTTGATCGTAATGGTGCTGTATAAGCCACGAACCTGGTGTACATTTTGTCCAATGGGAACAATGACGCAGGGTATCTGCAAATTAAAAAATAATGAAAATAAGTAATACCATCAGGTGATTTATAAAAGATATATGTCAAAAACATTATTGACATATGCCTTTTATAGGGCTATTATATAAAAAAAGCGAGAAAGGAGCAGTTTATGCCGAGACCAGTAAAATGCAGAAAAGTCTGTCATTTCCCACAAATTTTAGAATTTCTTCCGGCAGATGATACTGAGAAAAAAACACCCATTGTTCTGACGGTAGATGAGTACGAGACAATTCGTCTTTTGGACAAGAATGGTTATAGTCAGGAGCAATGTGCAGCATCTATGCAGATCGCAAGAACGACGGTCCAGCGGATTTACGAGATTGCCAGGAAGAAAATAGCAGATGCACTCATTGATGGACATCCACTCAGAATCGAGGGTGGGGATTTCAGAATTTGTGATGGTCAGAGCAGCAACTGCAGCTTTGGAGGATGTTACAAACAGGAAATTTACAAAAAATATGCAGAAGAAAAAGGAGAAGGTATCATGAGAATAGCAGTAACATATGAAAATGGACAGATTTTCCAGCACTTTGGACACACAGAGACATTTAAGATTTACGATGTAGAGGAAGGAAAAGTAGTAAATTCAGAAGTAGTAGATACGAATGGAAGCGGACATGGTGCATTGGCGGGAGTTCTTAATGCGTTGAATGCAGATGTTCTGATCTGTGGCGGAATCGGAGGCGGTGCACAGACAGCATTAGCGGCAGCCGGTATTAAGCTTTTCGGAGGAGTATCCGGAGATGCGGATAAAGCAGTAGAAGCTTTTATCAATGATACACTTGACTATAATCCAGATGTGAAGTGTTCTCACCATGAACACAACCACGGGGAAGGACATACATGTGGCGAGCACGGATGTGGAAGCCATAGCTGTCATTAAGAAGAATAGTAAAAAATAATAATATGAAAGGATGTGACAAGGCAATGGAGAAGTTACCGCAGCGCCTTCTTTTTTGTTATTTTCATATTGATTATTTCTTACTTGCCAAAAGTAATGAATTGAGCGTATAGTACTCCCATCTTTTTGTAACGGTCAAAGATGGGAGTATACTTAATTTATTGAGATGTGTCAATTATATAACTGGCATATGCCATAAATAGAAATAAAAAGAAGTGTAATAAAGTAAATTATCTTTTCTGTGATATCATCACTGAAGTAAGACTTTTTATGAGGTATATTAAGTTCAAACAGGAGAAGGAGTTGAAAAATATGACATCAATAAATATAAATAAAGAAAAGTTTGGACAATTAATTCATAAAGAAAAACCGGTTTTGGTTGATTTCTGGGCACCTTGGTGTGGTTATTGCCGTAGAATTGGAGCGGCTTATGAAAAAATAAGTGAAGAATACAGCGATATTCTTATTGCTGGAAAAGTAAATATTGATGAAGAACCACAGATTGCAGAAGCTGAAAAGATTGAGATAATTCCTACGCTGGTTTTATATCGAGATGGAAAGGCAATAGATTCTATTGTTGCACCTGAATCAAAAATAATGATAGAGAATTTTATTAATGAAGCATTGGAAAAATAAAAGGAGGACTGCTGTATGAATGAAAATCATGTTTACGATATGATTATCGTGGGGGGAGGACCTGGAGGGTATACTTCAGCATTATACGCAGCCAGAGCAGGATTTGATACAATTGTTTTAGAAAAATTATCTGCAGGTGGTCAGATGTCATTGACCTGGCAGATTGATAACTATCCTGGTTTTGAAAATGGAATTGACGGATTTTCATTGGCAGAGAAAATGCAAAAACAGGCGGAAAAATTTGGCGCTAAAAGTGAATATGCTGAAGTTTTTAATATGGATTTAACAGGAAAGCTTAAGAGAGTAGAAACTAGTTCGGGAATTTATATTGGGAAAACAGTAGTGATTGCTACTGGAGCAAATCCAAGAGAACTTGGTCTCGCTAAAGAAAAAGAATTGATAGGTCATGGTGTTGCTTATTGTGCCTCCTGTGATGGTATGTTTTATAAAGATAAGATCGTGGTGGTTGTTGGTGGTGGAAATTCTGCTGTATCAGATGCTGTTCTTTTAAGTCGAATTGCTAAGAAAGTCATCATTGTTCATCGAAGAGATACATTACGTGCAACGAAAATCTACTATGACCAGCTGATGAAAACTGAAAATATAGAGTTTCGATGGAACAATACAGTAAATGAACTGATTTATGGAGAACGATTGACTGGTGTGCGGTTGAAAGATACAGTTACAGGAGAAGAAAACATTATAGAATGTGACGGCCTGTTTGTGAGTATAGGAAGAAAACCGACAACAGATTTTTTAGATAATCAGATAGAACTGGATAATAAAGGATATATTGTGGCAGGTGAAAATACTGAAACGAGTATTCCAGGTGTTTATGCTGTAGGAGATGTCAGAACAAAGTTACTTCGTCAGATAGTAACAGCTGTGGCAGATGGTGCTATGGCAGTACATATGGCAGAAAAATATATGGGGAAAATGTAAAGTGAACTCCGCCTTTTGGCATAGGAATTGTTTTGTTAAATTAAATAATGAAACAGAAAATAGTCATTTTGATAGACCATATTAACTATAAATAATCAGAATTTGAATAGTGAACTTTTTACACTGAAATATGTATGATTCTAATAATGAAATGAACTTATGGGAACGTATTGCGGATACTTTGTGAACTTTATCCTGATACAATGATTATGCTGATGAAAGAAGGCGTAGATAACTGAATACAAAAAAGAGACGAAAGGGGGCTGTCCTGAAAACGTAGTTCAGCGATAACCTATAAACAAGCATTCTAAATAAGCTCGCCTTTTGGCGGGCTTATTTCCTTCTCTTAATTATACAGTTAAAGAGATTCATTTCGGCTGAATCATTACATTTACCCCTAACTTTTCTAATGTACGAATATTCCTATTGATTATCTTTTCTTGATTGATAACGGAGTAGTAGTCCGCTCCAAGATCATGATAAGGAACTTTCTCTTTTAGTATATGATAAATCGAGATTAACATGGTATGGGCTACTGCAATTAAAGCCCTTTTCCCACCTCTGCGCGCGGCAATTCTTTGATAACGGGAGTAGAGATAACTTTGCTTGTTTCGTATTCCAGCACGAGCACATTCCACCAACGTTGCTTTCAAATATTTATTTCCTTTCCGTATTCGTGTACTCATCTTTTTTCCGGCGCTTTCCTTACACTCAGGCACAAGCCCCGCCCATGAGCTGAAACGGGATTCATTTTGAAAGTGCTCCATTTCCACACCAGTTTCCGCTAAAATTCGTTCTGCACTTTTTCTTCCAATCCCAGGCATATCATCCAAAGCTTCGATTGCCCAATTTATGGATTCTGTTTTTTTTTTAATATCTGCATCTAAATCCATAATTAAAGCGGTCAGGCTTTCAATATGCCCAAGTTGATGTTTCAACATTTTTTGCTGATGTTCTGATATCCGTCCTTGTAGGGATTTCTGCATTTCTGGAATTTTATCTCTGGCTCTTCCTTCGGCAAGTTCACTTAAAACAACCGGATCTGTTTCTCCAGATACAATTGCCTTTAAAATTGTCATACCGCTTTTTCCGCTGATATCGGTAATTACACTGCTCAATTTAACATTGCAGCCTTCTAACACAGCCTGGATTCGATTTAATTCACGAGCACGTTCTTCAATTACCTCCTGGCGGTAACGGGTTATTTCTCGCAGTTCTCTTTGATCCCTATTTGGTATGTAACTTGCTTTTACTAATCCATGGCGTACCAGATCGGCAATCCACTCTGCATCTTTTACATCCGTCTTACGTCCGGGAACTCCTTTGATATGCTGCGCATTCACAACCATGATCGGTATCTGTTCTTCTTCAAATATATTATATACAGGTTTCCAATAAGAGCCCGTACTTTCCATGGCAGCCATCTCACAATCTGTTTCTTTCAGCCACGAAACTAATTGGAGAATATCTTCCGTCATTGTTGAAAACTGACGGATTTCTTTTTTTCTGACACTCGTAAAAATACAGGCTACCATCATATTTTTATGAATGTCAATCCCACAACACCGCTTATACAATACTTCCATAAAGCAAACCTCCTTCGCATAAGCCGATGCAGCTCCTTGCTTAATTGTTGGCTGTCCTGCGTCCTCATCAAAACCCGATGGAAACAAAAAGTGGTACACCTAAGGAGCTGAAAATCAGTCTGTCGGACGGGCTTGTAAGCACCAATCCCCTTCCGATCTTATTCGGCACCTTAAGTATACCACTACATAACGTATAGCTAGTATTCAGTTTTCATTTATTGTGGTGAGATTTTCTCATGATTGTCTGT
>NZ_JBWJVP010000074.1:0-16157 GCF_056339915.1 Blautia sp. ZXY-1-B12
ACATAATTGACATATGCCCTTTATAGGACTATTATATAAGACAAGCAAGAAAGGAGCAGTTTATGCCGAGACCAGTAAAATGCAGAAAAGTCTGCCATTTTCCGAATGTTTTAGAATTCCTTCCGGCAGATAATGCTGAGAAAAAAGTACCCATTGTTTTGACAGTAGATGAGTATGAGACAATTCGTCTTTTGGACAAAAAAGGTTACAGTCAGGAGCAGTGTGCAGTATCTATGCAGATCGCAAGAACAACGGTTCAACGAATTTATGAGACCGCCAGGAAGAAAATAGCAGATGCACTCATTGATGGACATCCACTTAGAATCGAGGGTGGAGATTTCAGAATTTGTGACGGTCAGAGCAGCAACTGTAGCTTTGGAGGCTGTTACAAACAGGAAATTTACAAAAAATATGCAGCAGAAAAAGGAGAAGGTATCATGAGAATAGCAGTAACATATGAAAATGGACAGATTTTCCAGCACTTTGGACACACAGAGACATTTAAGATTTATGATGTAGAAGAAGGGAAAGTGGTACATTCAGAGGTAGTAGATACCAATGGAAGCGGACATGGTGCATTGGCGGGAGTTCTTAATGCATTGAACGCAGATGTTTTGATCTGTGGCGGAATCGGAGGCGGCGCGCAGACAGCATTAGCGGCAGCAGGCATTAAGCTGTTTGGAGGAGTTTCCGGAGATGCAGATAAAGCGGTGGAAGCTTTTATTAATAAAACACTGGATTATAATCCGGATGTGAAGTGTTCTCATCACGAGCACAGCCACGGGGAAGGACATACATGTGGTGAGCATGGATGTGGAAGCCATAGCTGTCATTAAGAAGAATAGCAAAAAAATAATAATACGAAAGGATGTGTCAAGGCAATGGAGAAGTTACCGCAGCACATCCTTTTTGTGTTATTTTACAGAAAGACAGATTGTATTTTAAAGGAACAGATCGTGCAGTATTTCTTGATAAGAGAGAATTTACAGGACCAATCTACACACAAATCAAAGAAGCTGTAGATTTAGTATTGAGAAATATTCGACTCGGAGCAACGATTGATGGATTGGTGCGAAAAGAGAAATATGAGCTACCGCCGGAAGCAATCAGGGAAATTTTGTTTTTAGTTTGTATTCGATTGTCTGTGGTGGAAATGGGATTAAAAAGTAACACCTGGATTCTGTAAGGGGAAATGTTTGAGCGAGCATTATAAAGATATCTTTTTGGAGAATATTATGTTATAATCACTCAAGAGAGAGGGACGATAGATGAGTGGTAAGAAGAGAAATGTAATGTTGTTCGTTCTGCTGTTTACCTTGCTTCTGGGAGTAATCGTTCCGGTTCAGGCACAGTCGTACGGCGGAACAAAGACAATACGGGTGGCGTATCGTGAGGACGCAGACTTTATTAATAAAAGCAGCAGTGGAGTATACAAGGGATATGGAGTGGAATATCTGAATAAAATATCTCAGTATACCGGCTGGAGATATGAATATATCAATGAATCATGGGAAAATCAGCTGGCAGATCTGAAATCCGGAAAGGTAGACCTGATCTGCAATGCGCAGAAAACAGAGGCCAGGGAGAAGAATTATGATTTCTCCTGTATGCCTGTTGGCACAGAGCAGGCGGTGCTGTATACATCTGAGGATAATGAAGATATTTATTTTCAGGATTATGAGCATATGAATGGTAAAAAGGTAGGTCTGCTGAGAGACAGCTATCAGAATGAAGAGTTTGAACAGCGTCAGGATGAGAAAAATTTTCACTGTCCGGAGAAGTACTATGAATCTGAACAGGATCAGATAGAGGCTCTTAAGCAGAAGAAAGTGGATATGATCTTGACGGGAAGTATATCCAAACATGATTCACTTAAGATTGTGGATAAATTCGGGGCTGCACCTATGTATATCATGACAACAAAGGGAAATACAGAGGTCATGAGTGCGGTAAACAATGCTCTTGAGCAGCTTAAAGCAGAAGTGCCGGATCTTACGGAAAATCTTACAGAACAGTATGTTATGGACAAAAACAGAAATTCAAAGCCTCTTCTGACCCGGGAAGAGACAGAATATGTCAAAAGCGTCAGCGCACCCATAAAGATAGGATGCATTGGTGATCAGCCGCCACTGATATATACAGATAAAGAAACAGGAAAGCTGGACGGAATCTATATAGCGTTTCTGAAGAAATTCAGTGAGATCAGCGGGATACCTTTTGAGTTTGAAAGTCTTTCTCCGGATACCGATCCTATAGAGGCTGCGCAGAGTGGAAAGTATGATTTTGTAGCCGGAATTACCGCCTGTCAGGAAATGATCGATGAACCTGAAGTTCATCTTACAGGTGGATTTTTCACGAGAGAATTTCAGATAGTAGCAGAACGTGGAGAAGATATCAATACTCTGGAGACGTCGACCGTCTCTATGAACAGTATATTTGAGAAATATAAAAGTCTGAGACCGGAAGGGGAGTTCCCATATAAAGCGATTTACTGTGATTCACCCCGGACAGTTTTGGATGCGGTGGTAAATAAAAAGGCAGATATGGCCATTATGGACAGTTACGCGGCATCTTATTATCTGCAGGATGAAAAGTATCGTGATCTTGCATTGTCGGGAATTGTTTTTACCAAAGCAGAGACCTGTATGATATACGGGGATAACACAGATCCCGATCTTGTTTCTGTAATCAATAAGAGCATCGGAAGCCTGAGCAGTCAGGATGAGGAGAATATTATCAGGCAGTATTCCATAAATCTGCTGAAATCTTTTTCCATATGGGAATTTATGGAGAAATACAGATATCAGATCGTATGTATCCTGATTTTTCTGGTGGCATTGACTATACTTGTGATTGTTAATAACAGACACAGGACACAGATGCAGGTGGAAGCTGCGGCGCAGGAAGCATATCGCTGCAGGATGGAGACGGATGAACTGACCGGGCTTCTTAATAAAGAAGGATTTTACCAGAGAGGCAGGGAATTTCTGGAGAAGCATTCGGAGGCAGATGCCAGAATTGTCTATATCAATATTGAGAATTTTAAGCTTGTCAATGATCTGTTTGGAGAGGATGCAGGTGACGGGTTCCTGAAGTTTATCGGTCTGGAGCTGGAGAAAATTTTTGGCAGGATAGATATTGTCAGCAGCAGATATGAGGCAGACCATTTTGTGATTCTGACTTTGGATAATGAGGACAGGATACAGGCAAAGATAAATCATTTCTGTAATCGGATCAGAGATTATTATCTGAAGACTACAGTAGAGATTTCTGCCGGGATTTATGAGATACGAGACAGATCAAAGAGTCTAAGAATCATGTGTGACCGGGCTCATTTGGCGGCAGATAGCATTAAGAAGAATCATATGATTCAGGTTGCTGTATATGATGATACACACAGAAAGAAACTGATCCAGGAGCAGATGATCATTAATGAGCTGGATGATGCCCTTAAGGAAAAGCAGTTTAAGGCATTCTTTCAGCCCAAGTATGATATGTGTACTGACCGTGTCATCGGAGCGGAAGCGTTGGTTCGTTGGGAACATCCGGAAAAGGGACTGCTTCCTCCGGGAATCTTCATTCCTGTACTGGAGAAAAACGGATACATTGCAAAAGTAGATCTCTACATTTATGAAGAGACCTGTATTTTCCTGAAGAAATGTATGGATGAGGGTATTCCGCTGCATCCTGTGTCCGTAAATCTGTCCAGGGTTGGGTTCTATAATCCGAACCTGTTTCAGACCCTTTGCGAAATAGCAGAACGCTATCAGATTCCGAGAAAATATCTGGAACTGGAGATAACAGAAACTGCGTATGCCACTGACTCGGAAATGATCTTTTCGGTTGTGGAGAAGCTTCGCCAGGGAGGATTCCGTATTCTGATGGATGATTTTGGAAGTGGATATTCTTCCCTGAATATGCTGAAGGAAGCTCCTGTTGATGAAATCAAACTGGATATGCGTTTCTTAAGTGCAGCAGATCCTTATGGAAGAGCAGAAGAAATCCTGCACATGATCATTACTATGGGAAATCATATGAAGCTTTCCATCATTGCTGAAGGTGTGGAGACCGAACAGCAGAAGGTAATGCTTCAGGGGTTCGGCTGTAACAAGGCTCAGGGATATTTCTATGCCAGACCTATGAGGGAAGCAGAATATACAGAATTGCTCAAAAAAGAAAAAGCAGAAAATTAGATGTACAGAAGGTTGAATAAAGGGCTGTCCGGGAATCATCAAAACCGGCAGCTCTTTGTCATCAGAAGACCAATCATATAAAAACTAATCATATAAACAAAAAAAGGAGAAAATTAAAAGATGTATTATGTACCAGACGGCACGAAAGAGTGCGGATATTATGAATGTAAAAAATGCGGCAACCGTTTTCTGTCTATGCAGACGATGAAGAGGATTCCATGCCCGGACTGTGAGGCTGAAATCGACTATGAGATCGGTCCGGACGAGTCACTGGAGGATGTGCTGGATACAGCAGAACTGATCCAGAAGATTGAGGGTGAAGAAGAGGTAGAGAAGATGGACACACTTCTGAGCCTTGCTCTGACCGGCGGAGATTACAGTTGGATCTAGTACATCGTTTTCGAAATAACTATACCACTCGCTTGTCTGCGAATCCGATTGCACAGGTCTAAAAGCCTCAGCGTAGCCCGCCGACAAGTTGATTTGGCAAGGACTGCTATAACCTGAGTCCATAACGAATCCTAAAAAATTTTTATAATCTTATTTATTGACAGAGGAAATTATCGGTGTTATTATGTTTATTATAAAACATACTAATTCGATAGGAATAATAGGTGTAAAGGAACTGACGATATGAAATATGATGTAGGTATCATTGGAAGCGGTCCGGCGGGTTTGAGTGCGGCAATCTATGCAAAGAGGGCTAATCTGTCAGCCGTAGTGATAGAAAAAGAATATGAAGGAACCGGACAGATCGCAGAAAGCGGACAGGTAGATAACTATCCGGGATTTCCGGGCATCAGCGGTTATGATCTGGGTGAGAACTTCCGGGAACATGCAGTGAAGCTTGGGGTATCCTTCATGGAACAGGAAGTAACAGAGATAAAGAAAGAAGCTTCATCAGATTTTGAACTTGTATTTGCAGATGGTTCGCAGGTGGAAGCGAAAACCGTAATCTATGCGGCGGGAGCCACACCGCGAAGAGCGAATATTCCGGGAGAACAGGAATATGCAGGAAAGGGTGTCTCTTACTGTGCAATCTGTGACGGATCATTTTACAGAGGTAAATCAGTCGCAGTTCTTGGTGGTGGAGATACAGCACTTGATGATGCTGTTTACCTGGCGGATGTGGCAGAGAAAGTATATGTGATCCACAGGAGAAAGGAATTCCGAGGAGCCGCTATTACAGTGGCGAAACTGAGAGAGAAGGAAAACGTTATCTTCGTACTGGAGCATCAGGTAAAAGAGATCATCGGAGAGCAGAAAGTAACCGGAGTAGTTCTGGAAGATGCAGCTGTGATAGATGTGAACGGTGTATTTGTTGCTTACGGAGCAGTACCACAGACAGATCTTCTGAAAAAATTTGCAGTACTGGATGATTCAGGTTATGTCAGAGCAGGGGAGACAGGAGAAACCGCTCTGGAAGGGCTGTATGTGGCAGGAGATGCAAGAACAAAGAAACTGCGTCAGGTGGTAACTGCGGTTTCGGATGGTGCCAATGCAGCAACCGCAGTGGCAGAATATTTGAAATAGAAGAAACTGAGAGAGTATTACGATAATTCAACCGGCTGTAAGGATACCGGACAGCCGCAGATCTGGAAAAAATATTTGAAAAAACGCTCTAAAAACACAAAGGAGAGATAAAAATGGCACAGAAAGTAGATTATGCAGCCTTAAAAAAAGGCGGATATATGAGACAGAAACAGAAAGGTTACGGTTCCCTGAGACTGGCAGTGGTCGGTGGAAACCTGACTGCAGAGAATATTAAGACAGTAGCAGAAGTAGCAGAAAAATACGGCCGCGGATATGTACATATGACTTCCCGTCAGGGCATTGAGATTCCCTTTATTAAAGTGGAAGAACTGGCAGAGGTAAAAGAAGCACTGTCAAAAGGCGGTGTGGGAACCGGTGTGTGCGGACCACGTGTACGTACAGTTACAGCCTGTCAGGGTTCAGAGGTCTGTCCAAGCGGATGTATCGACACCTACACACTGGCAAAAGAGCTTGATGAGAGATATTTCGGACGGGAACTCCCGCATAAATTCAAATTTGGTGTTACAGGATGCCAGAATAACTGCCTGAAAGCAGAAGAAAACGATGTTGGAATCAAAGGCGGCATGAACATCGAATATAAGGAAGACGACTGTATTTCCTGTGGTGTGTGTGTGAAAGCCTGCAGACAGGATGCACTGAAGATGGTGGACGGCAAAATAGAACTGGATGCGCAGAAATGTAATCATTGTGGCCGCTGTGTAAAGAGCTGTCCGGTGGATGCATGGAAAGGAACTCCGGGATATATCGTATCTTTTGGAGGAACCTTCGGAAATAATATCTATAAAGGAGAAGAACTGCTTCCTCTGATCCCGGATAAAGAAACACTGTTTCGTGTGACAGATGCGGCAATTAATTTCTTTGAAAAAAATGCAAATCCAAGTGAACGTTTCCGCAAAACATTGCAGCGTGTGGGAGAAGAAGATTTCCGCAGTCAGCTGAAAGATGCGTATGAAGGACAGTGAAAGGAGAACATAATGGCTGAATTAGATTTTGAAGTAACCGATGAGGTTGATATTACCGATAAAGTATGCCCCCTGACATTCGTGAAGGCAAAAGTAGCAATCGAAGAACTGGAGGATGGAGAGATTCTGGCTGTCCGCATGAACGATGGCGAACCAGTGCAGAATGTTCCGCGCAGCATGAAAGAAGAAGGGCATAAAGTACTGAAATTAACCGATAATGAAGATGGTACTTACACCATGTATGTAAGAAAGGTGGAAGACTGATGGCAGTACGGGTAAGCAAGACGGATTTTGAAGAGAAAGTCCTGAAGGAAAAACTTCCGGTTCTGGTGGATTTTTATTCAGATTCCTGCGTGGCGTGTAAAAAGCTGGCACCGGTTCTCGGAAATGCGGAAGACGATTATGAGGATAAGATTAAAGTATATAAAGTAAATACGAATTTTGATGTGGAGCTGGCAGAGCAGTATGAAGTGCAGGCAAATCCGACGTTGATCCTTTTTAAAGACGGACAGGCGAAAGACCGGAAAACAGGAGCATTGAAACAGGCAGAGTTAAACAGCTGGATTGAAGGATTACTCTAAAAAGAGAGCAGGCATAAAGGAGAAAAATATGTTTATCACAGTAGCAGGAGAGAAAAAAGAAGTAAAAGACGGACTGACACTTCCGGAACTGATCGCACAGGAAAATGTAGAGATGCCGGAATATGTAACCGTTTCTATTAATGAAGAATTTGTTGCATCAGAGGATAAAGAGTCTACCGTATTAAAAGAGGGAGACAATGTAGAATTTCTTTATTTCATGGGAGGTGGATGCTAAATGGCAATGACAGATGAACAGATCGAGCGTTATTCCCGTCACATCATCTTAAAAGAAGTGGGGGCAAAGGGACAGAAGAAGCTCCTGAAAGGAAAAGTACTGATCATCGGTGCAGGCGGTCTTGGTGCACCTGCGGCAATGTATCTGGCAGCAGCAGGTGTGGGAACAATCGGTATTGTGGATGCGGACGAGGTAGATCTTTCCAATCTGCAGAGACAGATCATCCACAGCACAGCAGATATCGGAAAAGCAAAGGTAAAATCAGCAAAGGAAACCATGAATGCCATGAATCCGGATGTGGAAGTAAAAACTTACCGGATGTTCGTAGACGCATCCAACATCCGCGAACTGATTCGAGAATATGATTTTATTATTGACGGAACTGATAATTTCCCGGCAAAATTTCTGATCAATGATGCATGTGTACTGGAGAAAAAACCATTTTCCCATGCAGGTATCATTCGTTTTAAAGGTCAGCTGATGACCTATGTACCCGGGGAAGGTCCATGTTACCGCTGCGTATTCAAGAATCCGCCGCCCAAGGATGCAGTTCCTACCTGTAAGCAGGCAGGTGTCATCGGAGCAATGGGGGGTGTCATCGGTTCCTTACAGGCAATGGAAGCAATCAAGTATCTGATCGGTGTAGGTGATCTTCTGACAGGATATCTTCTGACTTTTGATGCGCTGACAATGGAATTCCATAAGGTTAAACTGCCGAAGGATACTCATGACTGTGCAGTATGCGGAGATCATCCGACAATCCTGGAACCGATCGACTACGAGCAGGAGGTCTGTGAGGAAACAGCAGGCCGATTTGCCACAAGAGATGAGCAGTAAATACAAGAAAAACCTGATGCAAAACAGGAGAGAAGTATGGCTATAATAAGAATGAGAGATCATTTCTATGATGAGATCGTTAATTATGCAAAAGAGCATCTTCCGGAGGAAGCCTGCGGGCTTTTGGCCGGAGTGGAAACCGGGGAGGGAAGGGAAATCCGAAAGGTATATTTTCTGGAGAATAAAGATCATGCAGAAGATCACTTCACCCTGGATCCCAGAGACCAGATAAATGCGATCAGGGATATGCGTGCCAATGGATTGAAACCGCTGGGAAACTGGCATTCCCATCCGTCTTCTCCATCCCGTCCGTCAGTGGAGGATATCCGTCTTGCTTTTGATTCAAAGGCAAGTTATCTGATCCTGTCACTGATGGCGGACTATCCGGTATTGAACAGCTTTCATATTGAAGGTGGGGAATGGACAAAAGAGGATCTGAGGATTTATTCAGAAGAATATTATTTTTAAAGATTTACAGACAGGATAACAGAGGCAGAAATGTTTGAAGCAGGATTATTTGTGGAAACATTTCTGCCTCTGTTTATACTGTCAGCATATAAAAATTCCGTACATTGTAAAAGTATAGTAATCCTCGTAAATAATGCATCTTAATCCAGCCCATCATAGCATGAAATTTCCATAATAAAGTCGTGGCAAAATCATGTCAACTGCAGAATAAGGCTTGAAAGATTATGCAAAATAATGTAAACTCAAAGAGTTAAGATATGTAGACATTATGTATGCCTGTAACGTTTAAGTATAGTATATTCCCACAATGGCTGGACGGTTGCAGATAACAGATCGGTTACTATAATAATTTGAGCATCTCCGGTGCGGATATCCGGAGATGCTTTGCTTTGGAAATTGTGTGTGAGGGGTATAAAAAAAGTATGAGAAAAGATTCTGACAATGCAAAACTGTTGGAACCGGGGGAATTACCGTCCAAAAGAAAAGTCCTGGTCGTAGAAGATAATGAATTAAACAGAGATATCCTCTCTTCTTTTCTGGAAGAGAAATTTGATGTTTTTCTCGCAGAAAACGGGGAAGAAGGACTGGAACTTCTTTCCGAGCATTACAGAGAATTATCAGTAGTGCTGTTGGATATCTGTATGCCTGTGTGTGATGGATTTGAATTCCTCAGACGCAGAAACACAGATAAGTTTCTGTCAACCATACCGGTTATCGTTATGACCGGAAGTAATTCAAAAGATGTAGAACTTCAATGCCTGGATCTTGGTGCAGTTGATTTTATTCCGAAGCCCTATAACTTTAAACTTGTAATGGGCAGGATCAACAGTGTGATCAAGCTGAGGGAGTCCGTAATGGCACTGACTGCAGTAGAACATGATGAGCTCACCGGAGTTTATACCAGACAGGCGTTTTTCTATCATGCAAAATCTTTTCTGAAAACCAGACCGGGGGAGAGATTTCATCTTGTAATTGCTGACATCAGGGATTTCAAATTGATCAACAGCAGTTACGGGGAGAAAGTAGGAGATGAAATCCTCTGCTATCTGGCAGGAGCTTATACAAAGATGCTGAAGACAGGTCTGGTATCCAGATATGGGAGTGATCAGTTCGTATGTATGACGTGTGATGACTGTGATCTGTCTTTGGAAACAGTGACAAAGATAGAAGAAGAAATCGCAGAGCATGCACCTGTTCCCAATCTTATGGTCAAATATGGAGTTTATCAGGATATTGATAAATCTTTACCTGTTTCTGTAATCTGTGACAGAGGATTTATGGCGATCAGAAGTATCCGCGATAACTATGAGTGTAACATTGCTTATTATACAGAGAAAATGAAACAGAAGCAGATGCAGGACCGTTTGTTGGAGAACAGATTTGAATCTGCGATTAAAAATAAAGAATTTGTGGCATATTTCCAGCCGAAATATGATGTAAAAACAGAGAGGATCACAGGAGCGGAATCACTGGTGCGATGGATCAACCCGGATGGTTCCATGGTAATGCCCGGAGATTTCATCCCGCTATATGAAAAGGACGGACTGATCGTGAAGCTGGATGAATACATATTCCGGTATGTCTGCGAATTTCAGCGTGAACTGATGAAGAAGGGGCAGGAGCTGATTCCGATTTCTGTAAATCTGTCGCGTACAAGCATCCATCATTCCGATATTGTTGAACGTTATATGAAGATTGTAGAGGAGAATGGGATCCCGTTTTCCTGTGTGCCTGTTGAACTGACGGAAACAGCTACTCTGAATAATGTTATGATCAGAGATTTTACAGAGAAACTGGTAAATGCAGGATTTGCACTGCACATGGATGATTTTGGTTCAGGATATTCTTCACTGATCACATTGAGTGAATTACCGTTTAATACACTGAAGATTGATAAGAGTCTGGTTGACTGTATTCACCAGCAGAAGGGAAGAATGGTCGTGCAGCAGGTAATCATCCTGGCACATGGACTTGGCATGAAGGTGGTTGCAGAAGGTGTGGAGACTGCAGATCAGCTTGAACTTCTGAAGGAGATGGAATGTGACAATATTCAAGGATTCTATTATTCCAGACCATTGCCGAAAGCAGAGTTTGTTAAGAAGTCAGAAGAGAATTAGAAAAGAAAACAGAAAAATCATCATAAGGAACTTCCTGATAATATTTATCGGAGTTCTGTATGATGATTTTGTTATGTTATAGGAAATTACTCCGTAATGTTCCTATAACATAACTTTTGCTTTCTGATGAAATCAGATGTTTAACAGGTCACTGTATACTTTCAGTGCTCCGTCAGTGTCATGTGCAAGAACACGTTTTGCAAGGACTTTACCAAGCTGAACACCTTCCTGGTCGAAGCTGTTTAAGTTCCATACGAATCCCTGGAACATGATCTTGTTCTCGAAGTGAGCAAGTAATGCACCCAGAGATGCAGGTGTAAGTTCTTCACCTGTGATGATGCTGGAAGGACGTCCGCCCTTGAAGTTCTTGTTCAGGTTCTCATCTTTTTTACCGCATGCAAATGCTACGATCTGAGCAGCAACGTTTGCACAGAGTTTCTGCTGGCTTGTGCTGTTCTCGATATCTACGTCTACACCAAGCTGGCTCTTCTTAAAGCCGATGAACTGAAGCGGAACGATGTCAGTTCCCTGATGTAATAACTGATAGAAGGAATGCTGTCCGTTTGTACCTGGTTCACCGAAGATAACAGGTCCTGTTACATAGTCTACAGGTTCACCGAAACGGTTTACGGATTTACCATTGGATTCCATATCACACTGCTGTAAGTGTGCAGGGAAACGGCTTAATGCCTGAGAGTATGGGAGAACTGCTGTAGCAGGATATCCCTGTACGTTTCTCTCATAAACACCGATCAGTGCATCCAGCATATCCGGGTTCTCAAGGATATTTTTGTTTGTAGCAAGCTTGTCCTCGGCAGCAGCTCCATCGAGGATCTGTGCAAATACTTCAGGACCGAAAGCAAGAGAAAGGATCGCACCGCCTACACCGGAAACAGAAGAGTAACGTCCGCCGATATAGTCATCCATAAAGATTGCTGTAAGATAATCTTCGCTCTTTGCCAGAGGTGATGTCTCGCTTGTTACGGCAAGCATATGTTTGGATGGGTTTAATCCTGCTTTAACCAGAGCATTCTTTACGAAGGCTTCATTTGTCAGTGTTTCAAGAGTTGTACCGGATTTGGATACAACGATGAACAGAGCATGAGCAAGGTCTACGGAAGCAAGAACAGCAGCTGCGTCATCAGGATCTACGTTGCTGATAAATTTAGCTTCCATCTTGGATGTGTTGTTTGCTTTAGCCCAATTCTCAAGAGCAATATATAATGCACGAGGACCTAAATCACTTCCACCGATACCGATCTGTACAACAGTTGTGAATTTCTCGCCGTTTTCGTTAGTAATCTCACCTGCGTGAACTTTATTTGCGAAGTCTGCGGCTTTCTTCTGCTGTGCAACGTAGAATTCACGTTTGTTGACACCATCAACTACTACGTCTTCGCCAAGCTGTGTACGTGCAAGGTGATGAAGAACCATACGTTTCTCTCCTGTGTTGATCACAGCACCGTTGTATAATTCCTGGAATTTGTCAATAAGCTCAGCCTCATCTGCCAGTTTTGCAAGTGCATCCAGAACTGTTTCATCAACCTGTTTTGCAGCGTAGTTGTAAGTTAAGCCGGCTGCCATCGGTGTGCTGTATTTCTTTACACGTTCAGCACCTTTCTCGCCTGCCATGGCATCTGCAATATTTACATGACCTTTCAGTTCGGCAAGTTTGCTGTAGGAAGCAAGAGTGTCGAGATTTTTCCATGTTGCCATAATGATATTCCTCCTTTAAGTGACTGTAGCTGTATGGCCGCAGTTATTAACTATAATTATACTGAATAATTGTTCTAATTTCAATGCATGAATGTATGGGATTCAGAGATATTTCGGCACTGCTGTGCGAAAATTTTGTGAATATTTCTCTGGCTCGCTTTCGTTACTGTTCACACACCACTGTCCCACGAGGTGTTTTGGCATGAATATGCCAAAATCCTGAGACATACAAGCCCAAATTCCATTGCCGCAGGCAATCTGGAATGAATTTTGGCTACGTTACTGTGAACGGAGTGAACAGTAACCCGCTTTCCTGACAGCACACCTGTAAAATCAGTATATATTTGCAATAAGACCGGCAAAATGATATTATGTATAAAGTTACAGGCAGACAGTAATTTTACAGGGAGATAATTAAAAATGGAATTTTGGGATATTTATGATGAAAATAAGAAACCGACAGGACGCACAATGAAAAGAAATGACTGGTGTCTGAAGGACGGGGAGTATCACCTGACCGTACTTGGTGTCGTCGGCAGACCGGATGGTACATTCCTGATTACCAAACGTGTGATGACCAAGGCATGGGCTCCCGGCTGGTGGGAAGTATCAGGGGGTGCAGCCCAGGCAGGTGAGGAATCCTGCGAGGCTGTCCTTCGTGAAGTAAAAGAAGAAACAGGACTGGATGTACGAAATGCGGAAGGCGGATATCTGTTTACTTATAAGAGAGAGAATCCGGGTGAGGGAGATAACTACTTCGTGGATGTGTACCGTTTTGTCATGGATATTGATGAGAGTGACTTGCACCTGCAGACAGAGGAAACAGACGGATATATGTTTGCCACTGTTGATGAGATCAAAGCCTTTGCAGCAGAAGGGAAATTCCTGCATTATGACAGTATAAAAAAGGCGTTTGAGATGTAATGTATGGGTATAACAGAGTAACAACAGTAATGGAAGCACAAAATAAAAACCATCATACAGGAATGATTTGACCTGTATGGTGGCTTTTTTGGCAATTGCAGAAAGCCTTTTTCAGACACGCTCTAAGATTATTTCATGGCGTTTCTGATTGCAGCCAGCAGTTCGTCATATTCTTCGTATGCCGGGATCTCCGGATAATCTGCCTTGATCTTGTCTGTACTGCGGAAGAGAAATCCTGCCTTGCTTGCCTGGATCATACCCAGGTCATTGTAGGAATCACCGCTTGCAATGGTATCGAATCCGATAGACTGTAAAGCTTTTACAGTAGTTAACTTGGATTGTTCCACTCTCATCTTAAAGCCTGTGATCTCACCGTTGTCTGCAACTTCAAGAGTGTTGCAGAATAAGGTAGGTCGGCCAAGCTTCTCCATGAGCGGTGCTGCAAACTGTGTGAAAGTATCGCTGATCAGAATTACCTGAGAGAAAGAACGAAGTTCATCCAGGAATTCCTTTGCGCCTGGAAGCGGATCAATTTTTGTGATCACATCCTGGATCTCTTTCAGTCCAAGACCATGCTCTTTCAGAATACCAAGTCTCCAGTTCATCAGCTTATCATAGTCCGGTTCATCACGTGTGGTTTTCTTCAGCTCCGGGATTCCGCTTGCTTCTGCAAATGCGATCCAGATTTCAGGTACCAGTACGCCCTCTACGTCAAGACATGTAATATACATAATAGAAATCCTCCTTTGTGTAAAACCTCTTTATTTTTGAAAATCCTTTAATGCTTTATTTAGTGAAATCATTCTAACATATTCTGAGAGTCCTTGCAAATTTAATTTTTGGTTACTGTTCACTGGTAATATCCCGTGAGGTGTTTTTTGTGAGCGAAGGTCACCTACAGAACCTGCCACTGGCAGCTTCTTACGGATGCTTGGCAACAGAAAACCCGAGATATATCGTGTGAATTTATGCGATTAGCATAAATTAAGTTTGCGAAGCAAACGATACTCCTTGGGCATTGCACAAGGAGGTTCATATTTCCTGCATCGCGAAGCGTGTTACTGAGAACGGAGTGAACAGTAACAATTTTTGAGTAGTTCAAAAGGAGAAATAAAAACGAGTATTGACATAAAAAAACTAAAGCCATATAATAGTTAGGCAACTAATGGATAGCAACCTAACTATTATATGGCTTTGCAATAGTATGTGTACTGATTTTAGGAGGTGCGGCGAGATAGACGAGGAAATGAAACAGAAGCTGAATGAGATGTATGTAGGCAGGCTGATACATATTTTATCCCATACAATGAAACGGCATAATCCGGCAGAGGTGATGGAGAATGACGATCTGACGACCATGCAGAAGCATGTGCTGAAATTTATCCTTCTGGAAACCATGCACAGAGATCTCTATCAGAAAGATATTGAAGAGGAATTCCAGATCAGGAAACCTACAGTGACAGGGATCCTGAAGCTGATGGAGAAGAACGGTTACATTTACAGAGAGAGTGCGAAACAGGATGCACGCCTGAAACAGATCATTCCCACAGAGAAAGCAGAGAAGATCCGTCCTGCAATCTTAAAGAGTATTGAAGAAGGCGAAGCCAAAATGCTCCGGGGAATTCCGAAGGAGGATGTGGAACTGTGCAAACAGGTTCTCTGGCAGATGTATGAAAACCGGAAAAAATCCTGCGATAGCAGGAATGATTTTTAACAGAAATAACGAGACATAAGGAGGACATTGACAAAGATGAATAAGAAACTTTTACGTTCAGTCCGGGAATACAAGAAGCAGTCTGTACTGGCTCCGATCCTTGTAATCCTGGAAGTACTGATGGAAGTTCTGATTCCTCTGGAGATGGCGAAGATTATCGACGTAGGTATTGCAAACGGAGATATGAGCTATATCATCCAGCGTGGAGTCATCCTTGTTGCAATGGCAATGCTTTCCCTGTTCTTCGGCGTACAGGCCGGAAATATGGCGGCAGTTGCAGCAGCAGGATATGCGAAGAATTTACGACACGATATTTTTTATAAGGTGCAGGATTTTTCCTTTAAAAATATCGACCACTTTTCAACATCAGGTCTGGTCACACGACTGACCACTGATATCACAAATGTACAGCAGGCATACATGATGAGTATCCGCCTTCTTGCCAGGGCACCGTTTATGATCATCCTGTCATGGATTATGACACTGACGATCAACAAACCGATCGCAGTGCTTTTCCTGATAGTTGTTCCTGTCCTTGGCGGTACACTGATCTTTATTGCGAAAAAGGCACATCCGCATTTCATCAAGGTCTTTGATGAATATGACAACCTGAACAATTCCGTTCAGGAGAATGTAAATGCCTCACGTGTAGTTAAGGCTTTCGTAAGAGAGGACTATGAGATTGAGAAATTCCATGGAATTTCCAGATATGTTTATAATCTGTTTACTAAAGCAGAGAAAATCGTTGCATGGAACTCACCGGTTATGATGTTTGTCATGTATACTGTAATCATTATCATTGTTGCAATTGGCGGAAGAGGTATTGTTCTCGGTGGCATGGAAACCGGTGAGCTGA
>NZ_JBWJVP010000075.1:0-7383 GCF_056339915.1 Blautia sp. ZXY-1-B12
GCCCCTTCTAACTTTTCCACTTGCCATTTGGAAATGGATAGGTTATAATCAAACCAGAAGCAATCAAAGGATTTTGCTATGTCCGATGGTTGCCACCGGAAACTTATAAACAGTGTTTATAATTTACTATAGCTATCTCCTATGGACGTAGGAGGTAGCTATTTTTATTAAATGATACACCGTTTCAAAAGTAGTTCCCTCAATATAGTCACTACCAGAAGACTCTTGTCTGAATTGCAAAGCATAACCCGTAAAACGATAATAATTCACTCTTTTTAAAATATCTTTTGCTTTTTCTCTATCAGCGACAATCATTCCATGAGTGATTAACTTATCTAACTGCTCATCAAAGGTCAACGTTTTTTTTCAAATCCATAAAATCTCTCCTTAACGTAAAAAAGCTGAGCACACGACTCAGCTTGGTCCCCAATGTCCAAAAGACTTTGGGCAACTCTGTTATGTATAGTATATTCAAAGTTCTGGAAAATTGCAATACTTTTTATAAATTTTCCGCATCTCCATCAATAAAACAGTTACTGTTCATTCCGTGCCCAGTAACAGTTTTCCCCTCATGTCCTGCTGGAAACACAAAAATTTGAATTCGAATTCAAATTTTGAGAGAGCAGTAGCTGACCTCAAATGTTATAAGAAATTTTTCCTTCTATATTATATATGTATTTTTCATTACTTTTTCCCTTATGTCTGATCATATCCCTGTTACATCTGGCTGTGGATCCAGATGCCCAGGCGGACTCCATCGAAGTCCTCTTTGACTTTCACACGAAGATGGCCGTATTTATTGTAGAAGGCCTCCGCGGTCTTGTATTTGGAGATCCAGCGTGTATCGATGTTCGGATGTTCCGGGAACGGGCTCTTTTCAGTACTGTCAATCAGAGAATCTCCCATGCGGTTCGGATCGAATGGAAGGATAGAGATTGAAGTAATCTGTTCGCCATCACACCAGTCACGTGCTTTTTCCTTTGCAACCTGATGATCCGGAGCTGAAACAAACAGCACTTTTCTGTAGCAGGACAGACCCCTGTAGCTTTTTGTTTCAATGATCAGCATCCATGTTTTTTCCTTTTTTTTTTCATTACTTTTTTCTCCCTTCGTTTTGTTTCAAAAAGAATATGAATGAAGGTAGAATGAAATAAAAAACAGGGTTTTGTCTTTCCACGAAGCATATCCAGACAGTACCTCCGGCTACCCAAAAGAGTCTATATCTGCCATTTTTTTCGTACCAAAACCAGTTCATAACATCATATTGTATGATGGAACCATGAAAAGAACTAAATTTAGGAGGGGTTTATGAGATATAATAAAAGTGAAACACGTATTATCAATAATGCAATCAAAATGGCAGATGAAGTAAAAAAATACCATGAACGTACACAGTCCTGGGATATCCCGGAACACCTGATTGTTGACGGATGCAAAGTCGGTAAGTGGTGGATAGAGATAAATAAAAGGATCAGGGAAGGGAGCATTCCGGATGAAGTAGTTCATCTGATGATCGATAAGAAAATCGATTGTGGGATCCGTCCTCTTTATCAGGAGGAATGGTACCAGATGGGAAAGGAATGGAAGGAAAAACATGATGGCCGTATTGGGAAAAATGCCCATGTGGGGCAGTATGATCTGGAAGCATGGTACCTGTATTTTATTTCCTACCGCAACAAGGAGAGCAAATGGCTGGGACAGTTCGATAAGTTTTCCTCAATCTGGAGGGGGAAAGGCATGATCTCCGCGGATATGCGAATAGGGAATAAAAAAGTGGGTGACTGGGCAGTGGCACAGATCCAGGATAAGGACTTAAGTTTTTGGAAGGAAGATATGCTGGATGAGATTGGTTTTATCTGGAATGAAAGGAAAGTACGCGAAATAATCAGAAAGAGAACAAACTATCATACGGATACAGTTGACAGCAGAAGGCTTCAGTTTTATGTCGATGAAGCAGATCCGGCTGGTATCACATTTATCGATGTCTATGGGTTTGTTGCTGAAAATAAAGGAGATGTTCCCTGGTCCGGAAAAGGGCTGTTCCGGTGTGAGGTTGGAATTAACTCTATTTTTACTGATAAACAGTTTACGGATTATGTAAAAAAGATGCAGAAGGAAATAGCAAAAAGAACAAAAGCATCATTTTTAAGATATGCGGCGAACTCAAGGGTCACCCTTACCGAGGATGACATCCGTATACACAGAATGGTTGCATACAAGAGCAAACACAGGATCATTGTCCTCATCAGGGTAACCAAGGATGTGGAGATAGAAATAGAAGAAGCGGGGTGAGCGAAGGTAGCTGACCTGTACAAAGGAGGTATGTATTATGTTGAGATGTGAACATTGTGGTGCTTATATTCCGGAAAAAGGTGTTTTTTGTCCACGCTGCGGAGAAAAGGTGACTCCTCCGGAAGGAAAGAGAAAAACAGCTGCTGGAAAGTGGTTTAGAAGGATGTTGGGAAAGTTCTTTGCCCTGCTTCTTTACCTTATACTGAGTGCAGTACATATGGTTGTGATCTTTGTCTGTGTTTACGGAGGCATAATCCTTGCCACTTTGTCTGGAATTACATTTATTGCCGGGATCCTGACTATCATCTTGATGTACATGCAGCCTGAGTTTGGATATAACTGGGAATGTGTGATCCCATGTTTCGTATTCAGTTTTGTCTTTATGTTCCTGCCCCTTATCGGAGAAGGTCTCTCTGTGGGACTGGAATGTATGAGGGATGGTTTACTGGATTTTATCCTGGACTGAAAGCAAGTCTTGAAGACTGTTTTTGGAAATATTAAATTTGAGAAGACGCAAGCTGTAGAAATATGGCTTGCGTTTTTATATGTCGAAAATGTGGATTATAAACGAGAGAAACACACCTGTGGGCAATCTTAAGATTGAGACAGGTGTGTTTGTTGGTTAATGAGTTTTGGTTTTCTAATCTATCTTCTGGTGTAGGTGTCGGCCTTGTTGTTTGGTATCGTACAGGTGGTGCCGTCGGAGGTATAGGCGGTGCCGTCAGATGAGTACCAAGTTCCAGATGGAAGTTGATAATTTGAGCCAACAAAGGTAAATTTATCTCCGAGTGATAGGTTGATAAGTTTTGAGCAATCTTTGAATATCCAAGCCATCTCCGTTACTTTCTGTGTATTCATATTTATTTTAAGCCCGGAAACCACACACCATTGGGTATGTGGAGGAAGGGCTTTTTTTACAAATAAATAAAAAATATCTTATTCTTTTACTTTCTCCTGAAAAATTCGTCATATTAAACATGCGTGAACATAAGTTGATGAAATCCGCTGAAAGGAGGGACACTGATGCCAGCAAAAGAACAGGACGTGACGATATCCATAAAAGCAAAACTGTATCCTGACCAGAACACAATTGAAGAATTTAAGAAACTGACTACGGCATACAGTGAAGCGGCCACATGGCTTTCCGGCCTTATGTTTAATGACTTTTCCAGTCCGGAAATGATAACTGACTGCAGGACTCTGCATGATAAATATTATTACGACATAAGACAGAAGAAAGACATGAAGTCACAGCTTGCAGAAAGTCTCATCAGATCCGTATCCGCAAAGTACAGGGCTATTGACACAACTCTTAAGAAACAGTATTACACTTATACGGATACAGATGGAAATACGTCCAGATATAAAAAAGACCTGAACTGGCTGCAGCATCCGGTTGTGTACAGGCGGCCACAGGCAGATTTTGTCAGAGGGCGTGACTGGAGCTTTGTAAACGATAAAAACGGAAGGCTCCTTCTTTCTATCGCTACGCTTACAGGTCGTACAAAAGTAAGATTTGTAGTAAAAGGATCTGAGGATATCTTTAACGATTCAGACATGCCGGGCTTAAACATCGAAGACCCGAAATGGAGATTTGGAGAAGCGAAACTTCTTTCCTCCGGCGGAAAATGGTTTCTGCATATTTCAGTAACAGCAAAGCTTCCGGTAACTGAAAACGAAGACATTTCAAATATTGCCGGGCTTGACCGTGGGCTTGTCAATATCGTTACCGCTGCCGACCAGAGCGGTCTGGCCGCACGGTACAGCGGCGATGACGCAAGAAAGATCCGGGCAAGATACAATAGGACCCGAGCCTCACTCCAGAAAAAAGGAACTCGCGGGGCAAAACGTATATTAAAGAGATTATCCGGCAGAGAGAACGGCTATATGAACGATGTGAATCATTGTCTCACCAAGGCACTCTGCGAAAACTATCCGAAAGATACACTATTTGTGCTTGAAGACCTTACCGGAGTATCTTTTGAAGAACGCAACTTCCACTCTAAGGAACAGACAAATGAGCTGCGGTCATGGGCGTTCTATGATTTTGGGGAAAAATTAAAATACAAGGCGGCTTTAAGGGGACAGCAGGTGATTGAAGCTGATGCATACAAAACATCACAGAGATGCCCTCACTGTGGAAGATATGATAAAGCAGCCAGGCATCGTGACACACATGAATATATATGTCCGGAATGCGGACATGTAGAAAATGACGATGAGGTTGGGGCTTTAAACTTAATGTTTCTTGGTGCTGAGTATCTGAAAGGCGATAAGAACCCGTCTTTTACAAAGATGGAGCCAAATGGAAAGAAGCGGAAGGCTAAGGCAGCAAAGAAGAATGTGGAGAATACGATAGCAGAAAATGCTTTTGTATTAATCCGATAAAACATCGTTTAAACTGATTTAATTTTTACAATGGGGGCATGGTATGGTGTACCTTAAGGTTTGACAGCCTGACCGTAAGCTGTACCTGTCAAGTGTCCCGAAACCGCGGCGACCCTGAAGGATTTCCAGGTACTGTTGTGGGAGCAGAGACGGCATCTGGCCTGAATGCGGACGAACCACAATGCCAGCGGTAAGCCCAGCCTTGAGGGTTGTGCTGGTTTGAGATATCTACCTTCGGTGGGTATTACAAGCCACATACCCTTGGGTGTGTGGTATTTTGACGAGAAAAACATTGGAGGAGGACTTTGATGTTGCTCCGGAAGATTCTCAGCAGCTTGCAGAGCAAGCATATGACAGGTATTGCGAAGGCAATGGTGAAACGGAATATGAATGTATCGAAGCGGTATATTCTGAAAGCGGAGAGGATGAAGAAAAGCTGATACGTCCGGCCACCTGCCAGGAATGTTTCCACTGCATTAGTTTCCACGGTATTAATGAAAAATACTGTGAGTACATCCATGAATATCTGAACGACTTCTCCTACTGCGATCATATTTGCTCAGATATGATCTATGAGGTGTTTGTATCTGGAAAATCAAAAGGCCTGTGGTATGTGGAAGGCTATGATACAGACGAAGAGCTTGCTTTGGCTTTCTGTGAAGAATTCGGATGCGCCTCCGCGGATAAGATCCGTCTGGAGTGTATGGCAGAAGAATAACTATTTTCGGCTTAGCAAATAGAAGTGAGTGTGTTTTTTAACTTTTTTTTATCCGCGGAAAACCTTGTGGTGCCGCGGATATTTTTGTACTTAAAAACAGGTAAGCCAGCTGGACAATATTAAGCTGATACATTACCGCCAAAGTAATTAAAGAAAAGTATTGTTTTTGGGTTTTGCTTTTAATATTTTCAAGAGGAAAAGCAAAAAAAGGCTGCTGTTTGGCAACCTTTTTTTAAAAAATTTCCTTAAAAAGTGAATTCAAATTTACTTTTCAAGAAATAATAGCTCTGTAATGCATCTTAGAATTTGAAATCAAAGTCAAACTTGTCTGCTTTCTTTTCGTCAAATTTTTTGATAAATTCACTTTCGCATTTGTCGATCTCGTTTCTTAAGTAAGTGAAGATCTTCTCTACATCCTCCCTGGAATAATCAATTCCTCTTTTTTCCGGGATCTTTTTCATATGGAAAAGCTGCTGCCCGATCATCTTCATCCTGTTAGAAGTCAGTTCTCTGAATTTGCTGACTGTCTCCGCGGTAGAAGTTTCCTCTGTACTGTCTGTCACTTCCCCGGCTGTTTCCTCAGTTCCTTCAATCTCTACAGGGTCCATTTCTTCTGGTTCATTTATGAAATCGCTCATATTTTTAAATCCTTTCTGTATTTTTTTCAGCATTAACTGCTGACATTAATATGATGAAAAATAATTTTTGTCGATATTACGGATGCCGATAAGAATGAAATCATTCTGCTCATGCAGGAACAAAAGATTCCCTGTCAGGAAAACCTGTAAGGTCTGCGGCCTGATGAAAGATGAAAGATCTGAATAGGGAAACCCGGCTGTAAGGTCATCCGGCATATGCCGGAGAGGTCGTGGTGTTTTATGAAGTAAGACGGTTTCTTTTGCTCTTTGTTTTTTCGGCTTCTTTCTGCACAATTGGTGGATGAGAGCGGAACGTGCGAAGGCGTTGGTACTGCAGGCCGGATACGCCGGGTAGTCGAAAGGTACTATATGGTGAGATGAAAGCTGTTGTATTCGAATAAAAAACGACTGCAGAAAGAAGGGAGAGAGCGGCGTCGATGTGCTGCTTTTTTCGCACAGAAATATCTATGAGCTGATTTATCATACTATAACTGTAGTTTAGGTAATTGCGAAACTCGCGGTGCTCGTTCGTAACCTTGAACCAAAACAAGGAAGAATTCGCGAAGAGCACGACTTGTGGAATGAAAAATGGATAATCGCACATGTTAGGCGCACTTTAATAAGCTATGGACTTTATGAAAGTGGTAAGTCCTAAGCTATGAGTGGTTTTATGCTTCGAATATATTCGTGGTGATTGATCTTATCTGCGAGAACAACAGTAATAAGTTGTGTGATCCCGGCAAGAATCAGATCAGCATGCAGAGTCCTCTCATTTTGGGTTCGGCGTCCTGCAAGACAGAGATTGTCTTTGATGTGGTTGATATCTCTTTCGACAACAGTCCTGATTTTATAGGTATCATCCCATTTTTCGGTGCCGCGGATCGTTCCGGGATAAGCACGAAGATCCTTTTCCGGGTAGATGTAGACCATCCGCCCACATTTAGAAGAAGTACAAGGGTTGTCACAGAAACAATGACGATGGGATTTTTGAGTTGATTTATCATAAATCCATTTCATTCTTGGACAGACAAATTTATATCTTGTTACTCCACTGTGAAGTTTGGAAGTGCCTTCGTACTTCATTTGTAAAGAAGGATCATGGGGACAACACGGAATACCATCTTCATTGATGGAATAATCCAGATTTTCAAGTCCGGATCTTGCATTCAGCGGAATATAAGCTTTCGAGAAATGTTTGTCATTACCAAAAGTGTCACCGGTAAGAAGGCTCTTATAGAGTTGTGCGGTATCGAAAGCAGCATCACCCAGGAAGGTTTTTGGATTAATCAAAGGATGCTTGGAAAAGAAGTCCTTAAGTGTGGGGATTAAAAGCTTTGAATCATGAAC
>NZ_JBWJVP010000076.1:0-3765 GCF_056339915.1 Blautia sp. ZXY-1-B12
CTTTATCCATATATCAGACTTTTGAGAATGCTCTCAGTATTCCTCTAACAGACAGATAGGCTATTCCCTGCCGCAAACAGGAGATAGCCTATGGCTTGTTTTGTGCAACTTTTGAAATAATTTTTTTTTTCCGCAGTACAATCATTAGACACGCCAATATCTCCTGATTGTTTCTGACTTGATTATAGCCCATCCATTTCCAAAAGACAAGTGGAAGCAAGTGGAAAAGTCAAGGAAGAAGGAACACTCTCAGCGTTTATCTAACAGGCAGATGACATTCCAATCTGTTTCAAGAAATATTCACAGGCTTCAGATTCATCAAAAAACTTCTTTATTCCTCGCTTTTGACCTCTTTCGCTATAATACACTTCCCATTCTGAACCATTCCAAAAAATCGAATATGCCTCATTCGGATATTCCACGCTGTTAATCGCATATATATCTCCAGCAACTCCCATCTCGTTTAATCTTTCTCTTAACCCACTTACTCTCATACCAATCTCCTGTTCCCTGATCGTAATATTGCATATTACCAGTATCCGCATTCCACTCGATAAACTCGAAATATTTTTTTTATTTTTCTTATTATTTCAGGTTTTCATCAATATTTTCGAGTGGAAATCGAGTTTCTATTGAGTTCCACTCGATTTTACATATTTACTGGAACGTCCTGCTCCAACTAATTGAACCAAAGATTCTTCTCTCATCTTATCCACGGTGCTTCTTGCCTGCACTAGACAGATGCACAAACGGGAAGTCTTAATTTATAAAGTTTCCCTATTTCTGTAAAAGCGTAGTCTTCCCAGTAACACTGTCGCCTTTTATCATTCATTTTATTAACAATCACCTGGCAATAAGAAATGAAAGCTTAATGTAATAGATGTCCTCTATAATTTCCACCATCGAAAATCCTTTCATTTGTTCCATCATAAGTTCGATATTTTTTAATCCAATACCTGTACCTTTTACATATGGATTAGGTTTGATAATTTTATTCCTAAATCCAAGTTCCACATATGTATCAGTATATAACACTTCCAGTTCAATCGGTTTATCTTTCGCTGCATATTTCTCTATATTGGAAATAAGATTGTTCATAATTCTTCCAAGATAATCTGTATTTATACATACCATAACCGATTTCCATTTGATTCTTTCAGTTTCGATGCAGAAACCATTATATTGAAGAAACACACAAAATTCAGACAAATAATCTTCAAAAATACTTTGAACCGTTTCTGGTTCTTCCTGCTTCACATCTGACCCATTACTGACCAGAAAATATTCAAATAACTGATCCGAGACAGAGCGAAGCTGTTCTGCTTTATTCAAAGCTTTTATTGCATATTCAACTGCTGGTTTTCCTTCTTTTTCCAGCTTCTTAATGATCTCCAGATAAGAAAATAAACCGGTAAGTGGTGTACGAAGATCATGCGCCATTCCTAAGACAAGTTCATTCTGAACCTGCTGCATTTTTTCCTGTGTTTTTTTCTGTAATATTAACTGATTCCGCATATGATCAATACCTGTTGCAAGTCCACAAATTTCATCCTCACCGGTAATGGAAATTGCATTTTCCAAGTGCCCCATTCCAATTTCTTCAACTTCTTTTTTGAGATATTTAATATTTTTTATTTCCTTCTGAAGTTCACTGGCAAAAATTGCCAGGCATATCAATATACTTATAATTGCTGAAAAAAATGAAATTATATCAAAATATTTATCTGCAAATCCATCATAAATATAAAGCTCTGCTTCTCCGTCTGAAAAATATATGGAACATAAAAATTTTGATGCACTCTTTTGTACCGCACCTGGAAATAAATCTTCCTGATAGGTATTATCAAAAAAAATATTCTTTCCCTTTGAGATAACAAATTCCTGAATATTTCTTTGCCGAACCCAGGAACGGATTTCATCGGTATCTGTCATTTTCAATTGATTTTCACTTACGTATTTCTGGAATGCCTCAATCTTATCCTGCTCTGCCCCATATAAATCGCCATACGCCAGCAACTGCTCTCGAAATACCGATATACCTCCTCCATTCAAAATACAAAAAATCAGAACACCAATAAACGAATCTTTTATCATTCGATAAATCAGTTTTGAAGTCAGACTATTTTTATTTATTTTTTTCAAAATGATATCCTTTTCCCCATGTTGACACAATCAGTTTTGGATTTTGAGGATCTTTTTCAATTTTCTTTCTAAGACGCCGGATATGTACCATAACCGTATTCCCAGAAGAATACAGGTAGGGGGCTTCCCATATACTTTCATAAATATTTTGGACAGAAAATATTTTGCCCGGATTCTTCATAAGGAGCACCAGGATTTTATACTCCATTTCCGTTAAATTTATTTCTTTTTCATCTAAATAAACGCTATTCTTTTCGGTATTAATACGTATATTTTTATTTTCTATCCATTCTTCTTGTATTTCTATCTCTGTTTTTTTTTCTGCAGCTTTATCATAAACTAAATGTCTTCTTAACAATGCTTTTACTCTTGCAAGGAGCTCCGCATAAGAAAATGGTTTTACAAGATAATCATCTCCTCCGGCCATCAATCCAAGAAGCTTGTCCGACTCCAAATCTTTAGCAGTTAAAAACAAAACTGGAACATTACTTTTTTTACGAATTTCTTCACATGTTTTATATCCGGATATACCAGGCATCATAACATCCAAGATTACCAAATGAGTGGAATCTGATATTTTTTTCAGACCCTCGAAACCATTTACTGCTTCTTCAACATGAAAACTTTCCCCTTCCATCAGTATGCGGACACCTTCCCGAATAGCCGGATCATCCTCTATGATAAGAATATTATTAACAACCCCCATAGAAACCTCACAATAATATTAATTAATCTGTCTTTTCTTTTTTATAAGATATAATGCAACTATGATAACAATTACAAATCCAATCATTGCCGGAAGTCCTGTCTCTATATCATCCGAGCCAATGATGCCAGTGATCCAGCGGTATTCTTTCACAGGTTTGTATAACCAAATTGCAGGAAAAGACTCCGCTGCGGAAACATGTAAAATATCCATATCCCCTGAAATAACATTATATAACCCATGAAAGACAACTCCTGACCATATAGATCCGGTTTCCAAGACAATCAATGCAAAAGCGCACCCAATAAGGAAAATTGCTATTAATAAAGATATTACATTATAAACGTTGGACGTGTCAATATTCACCAGATGCATTACTGCAAACAAAATAGAAGACCCTGCAACAGCAAACTTAGTCCCTTTCATTTTTTGCAGGGAGCTGAATATGAGACCACGGAAAATCACTTCTTCTGTTACAGCAGCACGTACACCACCTCCAAGTATGGTATTAAAAGCCAGATCAATCTTTTCCTGAATGGATATCTCTTCCTTAATAAATGTTCCTTTTGTCAAAAAAATACAGCATACCAAAACAAACGTTGATAATAAAACAGCCGCAACTACCCATTTCACCTGAGGAACTGGCTTACATACATAAATGTCCTGCCAATGTATTTTCAACACATATTTATCATACAGATACACAAGAAATAACACTGCCAGAATATCAAGACTTACATAAATAATTTCATCCAGCGGTATAGGAATATTATAACGAAATACTGTAAGGCTGAAATTTCGCGAAAGCGACAGGATCAGGTATCCCAAAGGAATCGTTAATAAATATTTAATTTTCATAAGAAAATGTACTCCTTTTTTCAATTACAGAAATAAGTTTTGATAACTTATTTCTGTAA
>NZ_JBWJVP010000077.1:0-7342 GCF_056339915.1 Blautia sp. ZXY-1-B12
ATTCAGAAGTAGTAGATACGAATGGAAGCGGACATGGTGCATTGGCGGGAGTTCTTAATGCGTTGAATGCAGATGTTCTGATCTGTGGCGGAATCGGAGGCGGTGCACAGACAGCATTAGCGGCAGCCGGTATTAAGCTTTTCGGAGGAGTATCCGGAGATGCGGATAAAGCAGTAGAAGCTTTTATCAATGATACACTTGACTATAATCCAGATGTGAAGTGTTCTCACCATGAACACAACCACGGGGAAGGACATACATGTGGCGAGCACGGATGTGGAAGCCATAGCTGTCATTAAGAAGAATAGTAAAAAATAATAATATGAAAGGATGTGACAAGGCAATGGAGAAGTTACCGCAGCGCCTTCTTTTTTGTTATTTTCATATTGATTATTTCTTACTTGCCAAAAGTAATGAATTGAGCGTATAGTACTCCCATCTTTTTGTAACGGTCAAAGATGGGAGTATACTTAATTTATTGAGATGTGTCAATTATATAACTGGCATATGCCATAAATAGAAATAAAAAGAAGTGTAATAAAGTAAATTATCTTTTCTGTGATATTATCACTGAAGTAAGACTTTCTATGAGGTATATTAAGTTCAAACAGGAGAAGGAGTTGAAAAATATGACATCAATAAATATAAATAAAGAAAAGTTTGGACAATTAATTCATAAAGAAAAACCGGTTTTGGTTGATTTCTGGGCACCTTGGTGTGGTTATTGCCGTAGAATTGGAGCGGCTTATGAAAAAATAAGTGAAGAATACAGCGATATTCTTATTGCTGGAAAAGTAAATATTGATGAAGAACCACAGATTGCAGAAGCTGAAAAGATTGAGATAATTCCTACGCTGGTTTTATATCGAGATGGAAAGGCAATAGATTCTATTGTTGCACCTGAATCAAAAATAATGATAGAGAATTTTATTAATGAAGCATTGGAAAAATAAAAGGAGGACTGCTGTATGAATGAAAATCATGTTTACGATATGATTATCGTGGGGGGAGGACCTGGAGGGTATACTTCAGCATTATACGCAGCCAGAGCAGGATTTGATACAATTGTTTTAGAAAAATTATCTGCAGGTGGTCAGATGTCATTGACCTGGCAGATTGATAACTATCCTGGTTTTGAAAATGGAATTGACGGATTTTCATTGGCAGAGAAAATGCAAAAACAGGCGGAAAAATTTGGCGCTAAAAGTGAATATGCTGAAGTTTTTAATATGGATTTAACAGGAAAGCTTAAGAGAGTAGAAACTAGTTCGGGAATTTATATTGGGAAAACAGTAGTGATTGCTACTGGAGCAAATCCAAGAGAACTTGGTCTTGCTAAAGAAAAAGAATTGATAGGTCATGGGGTTGCTTATTGTGCCTCCTGTGATGGTATGTTTTATAAAGATAAGATTGTGGTGGTTGTTGGTGGTGGAAATTCTGCTGTATCAGATGCTGTTCTTTTAAGTCGAATTGCTAAGAAAGTCATCATTGTTCATCGAAGAGATACATTACGTGCAACGAAAATCTACCATGACCAGCTGTTGAAAACTGAAAATATAGAGTTTCGATGGAACAATACAGTAAATGAACTGATTTATGGAGAACGATTGACTGGTGTGCGGTTGAAAGATACAGTTACAGGAGAAGAAAACATTATAGAATGTGACGGCCTGTTTGTGAGTATAGGAAGAAAACCGACAACAGATTTTTTAGATAATCAGATAGAACTGGATAATAAAGGATATATTGTGGCAGGTGAAAACACTGAAACGAGTATTCCGGGTGTTTATGCTGTAGGAGATGTCAGAACAAAGTTACTTCGTCAGATAGTAACAGCAGTTGCAGATGGTGCTATGGCAGTACATATGGCAGAAAAATATATGGGGAAAATGTAAAGTGAACTCCGCCTTTTGGCATAGGAATTGTTTTGTTAAATTAAATAATGAAACAGAAAATAGTCATTTTGATAGACCATATTAACTATAAATAATCAGAATTTGAATAGTGAACTTTTTACACTGAAATATGTATGATTCTAATAATGAAATGAACTTATGGGAACGTATTGCGGATACTTTGTGAACTTTATCCTGATACAATGATTATGCTGATGAAAGAAGGCGTAGATAACTGAATACAAAAAAGAGACGAAAGGGGGCTGTCCTGAAAACGTAGTTCAGCGATAACCTATAAACAAGCATTCTAAATAAGCTCGCCTTTTGGCGGGCTTATTTCCTTCTCTTAATTATACAGTTAAAGAGATTCATTTCGGCTGAATCATTACATTTACCCCTAACTTTTCTAATGTACGAATATTCCTATTGATTATCTTTTCTTGATTGATAACGGAGTAGTAGTCCGCTCCAAGATCATGATAAGGAACTTTCTCTTTTAGTATATGATAAATCGAGATTAACATGGTATGGGCTACTGCAATTAAAGCCCTTTTCCCACCTCTGCGCGCGGCAATTCTTTGATAACGGGAGTAGAGATAACTTTGCTTGTTTCGTATTCCAGCACGAGCACATTCCACCAACGTTGCTTTCAAATATTTATTTCCTTTCCGTATTCGTGTACTCATCTTTTTTCCGGCGCTTTCCTTACACTCAGGCACAAGCCCCGCCCATGAGCTGAAACGGGATTCATTTTGAAAGTGCTCCATTTCCACACCAGTTTCCGCTAAAATTCGTTCTGCACTTTTTCTTCCAATCCCAGGCATATCATCCAAAGCTTCGATTGCCCAATTTATGGATTCTGTTTTTTTTTTAATATCTGCATCTAAATCCATAATTAAAGCGGTCAGGCTTTCAATATGCCCAAGTTGATGTTTCAACATTTTTTGCTGATGTTCTGATATCCGTCCTTGTAGGGATTTCTGCATTTCTGGAATTTTATCTCTGGCTCTTCCTTCGGCAAGTTCACTTAAAACAACCGGATCTGTTTCTCCAGATACAATTGCCTTTAAAATTGTCATACCGCTTTTTCCGCTGATATCGGTAATTACACTGCTCAATTTAACATTGCAGCCTTCTAACACAGCCTGGATTCGATTTAATTCACGAGCACGTTCTTCAATTACCTCCTGGCGGTAACGGGTTATTTCTCGCAGTTCTCTTTGATCCCTATTTGGTATGTAACTTGCTTTTACTAATCCATGGCGTACCAGATCGGCAATCCACTCTGCATCTTTTACATCCGTCTTACGTCCGGGAACTCCTTTGATATGCTGCGCATTCACAACCATGATCGGTATCTGTTCTTCTTCAAATATATTATATACAGGTTTCCAATAAGAGCCCGTACTTTCCATGGCAGCCATCTCACAATCTGTTTCTTTCAGCCACGAAACTAATTGGAGAATATCTTCCGTCATTGTTGAAAACTGACGGATTTCTTTTTTTCTGACACTCGTAAAAATACAGGCTACCATCATATTTTTATGAATGTCAATCCCACAACACCGCTTATACAATACTTCCATAAAGCAAACCTCCTTCGCATAAGCCGATGCAGCTCCTTGCTTAATTGTTGGCTGTCCTGCGTCCTCATCAAAACCCGATGGAAACAAAAAGTGGTACACCTAAGGAGCTGAAAATCAGTCTGTCGGACGGGCTTGTAAGCACCAATCCCCTTCCGATCTTATTCGGCACCTTAAGTATACCACTACATAACGTATAGCTAGTATTCAGTTTTCATTTATTGTGGTGAGATTTTCTCATGATTGTCTGTCGGGAAATAGATAGTTCCAAAGCAGAGATGGTATGACTCACAACGAGTCATACCATCCCTGAATTTATCTGAAAAAAGAAAAAAAGATGGCTAACGACAACCATCTTTCTCTCCGTTACATGTTATAATGTAACTATGCTAACAACTAATTATTATAACGATTTTTTGAGTTTGGGAAACAGAAAATTAACTTTAGTTTCTTCGAATTGAGTTTACCTGACGACGATCCAGTCTATACCCTGAAAAAAGTGATGGAGGAATTAGATTTTTCTGGCTTGTTAGTCAATTGTCCAGATAAGGGAAGAACCGGGTACAACCCAATTATGATGTATGCTGTAGTTACCTATGCAAATATGCGGGGAATACGTTCTGTTGGCCGTATTGTTGATCTGTGTGAAAGAGACCTTGCTGTTATCTGGCTGACGCGCGGACAAAAACCGAAACGTGATGCTTTTTATGACTTTAAAAACAGAAAGCTGACATCTGATGTTCTGGATGACCTGAATTACCAGTTTATGCGGCGGCTGCAGAAAGAAGGGCTGATCACATTAAAAGAACTTTTTATTGACGGTACAAAGATAGAGGCAAATGCTGAACCGTTATACTTTTGTATGGCGCGGAAGCATCAATTACCATCTGGCAGGACTTCTGGACTCTATCGACCAGCTTTTTGAAAAATATAATTCTTTTCTGCAGGAGAATGATTATGGGACAAAGTACGAGCTGGGAAATGCACAGATGTTTGTGATCGAAGGGATGGATAAAGTCCGGGAAGTGATCGAAAAGAACAGAAAACGAAAGCTTGTAAAACATAAAAAGCTTTCAAATAACCGTATTATAGAGATCGATAACTGTTCACCGCTTGAAATACGGAAACTCCAGAACAATCTCACGATGATCGCAGACAACGAGGGAATCGAATTTGTTTACGGAAAAGGAAAAAGAAAACCTGCACTTCAACAGTTGCATGAGGAACTGGAACAATGCGGAAAACGACTGATGGAATATAAAGAATGCTTTGAGATCATGGGAAAAGACAGAAACAGTTATTCCAAAACAGATCTGGAAGCAACTTTTATGCGTATGAAAGAAGATCACATGCTGAACGGACAGTTAAAGCCAGCATATAATGTTCAGATCGCGGTAGAGAATTATTTTATCGTACATGGATATGTAAGCAGCGACCGCACCGATTATAATACCCTGATCCCGGTCCTTGAAAAACATAAGAATGCTTTCGGGAGTATTCTGGAAGAAGTAACTGCGGACAGCGGGTACTGTAGTGAAAAAAATCTGCTTTATTTAAAACAGAATGAAATATCCAGTTATATAAAACTGCAGGATCATGAAAAGCGAAAAACACGCGCTTATTCAGAAGATATCAGTAAATATTACAACATGAGGACAGGGATCTTTGAAGATGAACAGTTCTATATCTGCCATGACGGACGTGAACTGCGGCATCTCAGGACAGAGAGCAAAGAGCAGGATGGATATACACAGACCTTTGAGGTATATGGTTGTGCAGACTGCAGCGGATGTGAACATAAAGCGCGCTGTCTGTATAAGTATGATGCGGAGAAAGATGCCGAAAAGAACAAAGTCATGAAGATCAATGAACAATGGGAGGAACTGAAAGAACGATCGCATGCCAATATCCAGAGTGAACGCGGGATCCTGAAACGCCAGACACGTTCCATTCAGACGGAAGGACATTTTGGAGATATCAAAGAAAATGAGAACTTCCGGCGTTTTAATTACCGTTCGGCAGATATGGTATATAAAGAATTCATGCTGTATGCTATTGGAAGAAATATAAATAAATATCATCGTTTTTTATACGAAAAACTGAGAAAATTTGAAGGAAAAACTGCCTAGAAAAAAATGCGGCTGAAAAAATCCAAACAAGGATTTTTTGCGGCCAAAAACAGAAAGTATTTATCGAAATAAAAATATCCTGAACAAGTTGCAGGGCCAGAAAGCCTTGTAACTGTCAGGATATTTTTGTTTGGTGCTGTCAGCTTTAAAAAACGTTATTTACCGACAGACAATCATGAGAAAATCTCACCACAATAAATGAAAACTGAATACTAGCTATACGTTATGTAGTGGTATACTTAAGGTGCCGAATAAGATCGGAAGGGGATTGGTGCTTACAAGCCCGTCCGACAGACTGATTTTCAGCTCCTTAGGTGTACCACTTTTTGTTTCCATCGGGTTTTGATGAGGACGCAGGACAGCCAACAATTAAGCAAGGAGCTGCATCGGCTTATGCGAAGGAGGTTTGCTTTATGGAAGTATTGTATAAGCGGTGTTGTGGGATTGACATTCATAAAAATATGATGGTAGCCTGTATTTTTACGAGTGTCAGAAAAAAAGAAATCCGTCAGTTTTCAACAATGACGGAAGATATTCTCCAATTAGTTTCGTGGCTGAAAGAAACAGATTGTGAGATGGCTGCCATGGAAAGTACGGGCTCTTATTGGAAACCTGTATATAATATATTTGAAGAAGAACAGATACCGATCATGGTTGTGAATGCGCAGCATATCAAAGGAGTTCCCGGACGTAAGACGGATGTAAAAGATGCAGAGTGGATTGCCGATCTGGTACGCCATGGATTAGTAAAAGCAAGTTACATACCAAATAGGGATCAAAGAGAACTGCGAGAAATAACCCGTTACCGCCAGGAGGTAATTGAAGAACGTGCTCGTGAATTAAATCGAATCCAGGCTGTGTTAGAAGGCTGCAATGTTAAATTGAGCAGTGTAATTACCGATATCAGCGGAAAAAGCGGTATGACAATTTTAAAGGCAATTGTATCTGGAGAAACAGATCCGGTTGTTTTAAGTGAACTTGCCGAAGGAAGAGCCAGAGATAAAATTCCAGAAATGCAGAAATCCCTACAAGGACGGATATCAGAACATCAGCAAAAAATGTTGAAACATCAACTTGGGCATATTGAAAGCCTGACCGCTTTAATTATGGATTTAGATGCAGATATTAAAAAAAAAACAGAATCCATAAATTGGGCAATCGAAGCTTTGGATGATATGCCTGGGATTGGAAGAAAAAGTGCAGAACGAATTTTAGCGGAAACTGGTGTGGAAATGGAGCACTTTCAAAATGAATCCCGTTTCAGCTCATGGGCGGGGCTTGTGCCTGAGTGTAAGGAAAGCGCCGGAAAAAAGATGAGTACACGAATACGGAAAGGAAATAAATATTTGAAAGCAACGTTGGTGGAATGTGCTCGTGCTGGAATACGAAACAAGCAAAGTTATCTCTACTCCCGTTATCAAAGAATTGCCGCGCGCAGAGGTGGGAAAAGGGCTTTAATTGCAGTAGCCCATACCATGTTAATCTCGATTTATCATATACTAAAAGAGAAAGTTCCTTATCATGATCTTGGAGCGGACTACTACTCCGTTATCAATCAAGAAAAGATAATCAATAGGAATATTCGTACATTAGAAAAGTTAGGGGTAAATGTAATGATTCAGCCGAAATGAATCTCTTTAACTGTATAATTAAGAGAAGGAAATAAGCCCGCCAAAAGGCGAGCTTATTTAGAATGCTTGTTTATAGGTTATCGCTGAACTACGTTTTCAGGACA
>NZ_JBWJVP010000078.1:0-8367 GCF_056339915.1 Blautia sp. ZXY-1-B12
CAGTAAACAAACAGGGTTTATGATAGATATGTTTATTTTGAGTAGATAATGGATAATTCTCAATTATCATTGATTCATATTAAAATCTATTTCAGGAGAAGATGAATACTATGCTTTTTTTCTGTTTTTCGAGCAAAGACCGACACTCAATAGTAGAATCCATTTTATTTCATCTAACTAATTATGGATTACCAGTCTGGTATGATCGGCATAAAATGTTATTAGGCGATGAACGAGATAATAAAAATTTTGACGAAGGAGTAAAGGCCTGTAATTATTCAATTATTATTTTAAGTGCTAATACAATTGCATCCGAATGTGCAAATGAGGAAATTGATTTGATTTATCAGAGATATAAACAGCATAAAATGTATGTGTTTCCTATATTTTTCAATATAAAAGCCAGTCAATTACCAGAAAAATATTGTTGGATGAAAAGATTAGTTTATAAAGAACTTACTGTTGCAAATGATTCGCGAAGTGCTTGCAATCATATTATATGTAAAGTGACCTTAGATGAATTGCAAAAGTATAAAATCAAAACGATAAATGAATATTTAAAACTTTATAAAAATAATAAGGCATTTTCTTACCTCACAGAATTAATTGATTCATATTGCAAAATAAGTGATGAAAATCATAATGCACAAATTGCATTACTATATGCTGGATGCCTTTATATCAAAGAAAAATATACTTCTCTTGTCTTATAAGAAGGATTTTTCTCAAACTTTTCCACACATTCACATAATGTATCTAAAATCTGTTCACGCGCATTCGCTGGCCATTTTTCTGGCTTCTCAGCTGTTTCTTTCTCATAATACATTTCACTGCCCTTCCCTTCATATAAAATTAAAAGCAATTCTTTTCATCTTGAATCAAAATCAACATGATTATATTATATCCTCAGAATCTGCTTTTTTCCAGCAAAATAACGCCCCAGCCATAAAGCCAGAGCGTTACATACTTTCCATATCAAATTACCTTAAACTTTTTCTGTGCCATCGACTTTTCCTTTATAATTTATCAGTCTCCAAAATTTCTTTTTTCGAATCTTAATTTTCTGCTCTTCAGCACTATATTCAGCTTGATAAAAAGTAAAATCTGATAATTCGTCCTTATGCTTTATCAGCTTATCCAGAATCTGTTTTTTATCATATTCACTGGTTCTGATTCCAAAGATAACACCTTTCAAAAGGTTCCAATCAAATGACATATTCTGCTTTTGAGGAACATCAAATTCACCAAATGTATTTGACACAGCTACCCTAAATTCCTTTTCATGTTCCCAGTTTTTTGTCTTGCGATAGGTTTTCGCATCATAGATCTTCCAGTAACGTTTTCTCCATTCCTCTACATCAGAAAATGCTTCATAACAGGAACTGACGCCGTCTACTCCAAGTAACCATTCTCTTATTTGAACCATAGTCAATCGTCCTAATGTCTGGAAAAAATTACATTCAATGGACTCTCCACCATAAGAAATTGCTCTTACATCAAGAGGAATATGTCGCCCTCCTACCTTAAGTTTTGCCTCGTCACCTGTATCATAAATCAGACATACACCCTTATGACAATCTGCATAGTTTCCCCACATAGCAGAATTATCATTTTTTTTAGAAAAACAAACAACATAGCTTTTGGGGTATATCATATCCCTCAACTGAGCCACAAACACTTTTGGAAAATCAGCCATAACAATTAACCACTTTCTATGCTGTTGAACTACTGAATTGCCATCATTATTATATATTTGTTCTTCAGAGCCTTTACCATGAAGAAATATGTCGTTTTCTGCACCTTTCATTATATAGGAGAATTCCTTCATTTCCTCGAATATTTCTTCCATAGATTCAATTGTCTGGACACGCATTTTTTCATTAGAAAAGACTTTCTTTATTGCATCTACTAATTTTTCTACAGAAAGTGAAAAATTAAGAAGTTTAATCTGTTTCTCAGCTTCCTCTGCAGGTACAAATTTATTTTTCTTAAATTCTTCCAGACACTTAATTAGTGCATTATTATGAATATAAAAAAGAATATATTGAAGTTCCTTTTCTGATACTTTCAAACAATTGTCACCATAAACTCCTGCCAGATTTTGTACATCTGTATCCGTTATGAACTCTTCTCCTAATTTCAATAAAATTTTCTCAAAAAAGTTATTTTTATAGCAATGAACATCTGCAACCAAAGTACCATGATATAACGTTTCATCATCGGCTTTCAGAATATAGAGTTCCAGTGCACGCGCTACGCTATATATATAATGTCTGAACAATCCCTCCCAGGCCATCTTATCTCCCTGCCAGAAAACACGTACAAACCCTTCCAACGGATCATTTAACTCTTCTTTCGATGCAAAATGAAAAGTGCCATTTTCAATTTCTAATAATGCACTGTTTATTGAACGGTAGTGGTATAATTTCATTTTTTCCTTCTTTCGATAAATTATTCAAATAGTTATGATGAAGTCTGCTCTTCATAAACCATGGATTGACATGCAGCTTCCTATACGAAAGCTTAATACCTATCTTCTATTTTTTCTTTGTGAATATCCATTTAGGTATTATTACCGTTTCATAACCAACTCTCACTTCGAACATGTAGTAAAAAATCTATCGTACCAGATAAGGAATGTTAAAACTGTCCAGATTTTACGGCTGTTATCTGCTTTTTTATCTTTATGGTCGTTCAGAAGCTGGAGCAGTTTCTCTGTATGGAAAAATTCTTCTGCTTCTTTCGAGGTAAATAAATCTGTTACCATCTGATACCAGTCATTCTGCCGCAGCCACACACGGATTGGAATGGGAAAACCAAGTTTCTTCCGTTCATTGGTTTCCTGTGGAAGAAATTCTGAAACAGCTTTACGGAAAATATATTTGGTTGTACCTGCTGCAATCTTGGCTTCTTTCGGAAGCTTTGCTGCAAAGTTAAAAACCTCTTTATCCAGAAATGGTACCCTGACTTCCAGGGAATGTGCCATGCTCATTTTATCTGCTTTCTGCAAAATATCGCCAGGAAGCCAGTAGTTCAGATCTACAGACTGCATTTTTTCCATGTCTTGAAGTGAGCCTCTGTTTTCTGACTCAAGCTCTTCATAAAATTGACTTAAATATTCCTGCGTGGAAGGTCCTGTTACTTTATTTTTCAAAATCTGTGCTTTCTCTTTTTCACAGTAAATATATGCATTTCCGATGAAGCGTTCTTCTACTTTCATTCCTGCGCGGATAAGGAAATCCCGTCCTTTCACGTCTGGCAGCTTTGCAGCCAGTTTTCTGACAGCGCGTCTGAGCACGAACGGAATCCAGGCAACTTTCTTTAATGCTTCAGGCTCTCTGTAAATATTGTATCCACCGAAAAGTTCATCTGCGCCTTCCCCGGAAAGGACTACCTTAACATGTCCGGCAGCCTCCTTGGAAAGAAAATAAAGTGCAACTGCAGAGGCATCCCCAAGTGGTTCATCCATATGATACATCACATCTGGAAGGGCGTCCCAGAATTCCTGCTTGGATATGATTTTCACATGGTGTTTCAAGCCTGTTTTTTCTGCCACTTTGGCAGCTTTGTTGACTTCACTATATCGGTCTCCCTCATCAAATCCCACTGTGAATGCCTGATCTGCGCCGGAGGCAAGAAGCCAGATACCCGGAGTCCACTCCCCCGGATAAAAACGCGCCGACTTCCACATCGCTTAACATGTGGTGCTTCACCGAATCCTTTAAAATCTCTGCAAGCTGGCTCCGCAGCTGATCCATATTCGTCGTACGGTTCCACTTGCCAGGTGTAAGCTTTGTTTTGAAATAAGTCTTTATTTCATAGTTTCCGTTTTTATATAAGAGCATATGTCCGGGCATAAGTTTATAGATTCCCTTAAAAAAGGTCTCTTCCAGAGGGGCATATTGAAATGACAAATACTGCTCCAGGGCCTTCTGATTTACTTTTCTTTCATAGCCTGGAAATGCAAGAATACTCTTAATTTCAGAAGCAAATACAAAGTGTCCATCTATTTCGGCATAGTACACAGGCTTAATTCCAAAGAAATCCCTTGCAAGCATCAAAGTCTGCTCTTTTTCATTCCATACTGCAAACCCAAACATTCCCCTGAGCTTATCCAGTGCCTTCTCCCCATACTGTTGAATGGTATTTACCAGAACTTCCGTGTCAGAATGGGTACAGAAAGAAATGCCGGAAGCCTCAAGTTCTGCCCGCAGTTCCTTATAATCATAGATTTCCCCATTAAAAACAATATGCAGGTTTCCGTCCGCACTTTCCATAGGCTGCTGCCCATCTTCTAAATCAATAATACTAAGTCTTCGAAAGCCCAGCGTAATCTTCTCCCTGCAAAAAGAGCCTTCACTATCCGGGCCTCTATGTTCAATGGCTTTCATCATCCTTTCAATTACTGTCTTCTGATCCTGTCTGTAACCTGTAAATCCACAAATCCCGCACATTTCTTCCTCCGTATCCATTTGATGTAGTTTAGACACTGCAACGACTTTTGTTACAGTCCAAAATTATTTTTACCGATATTTTATCATAAAAATGTCTGTTTGTTGTAAAATAAAAATGTCTTTCTTATCAAATACTTATATTTCAAAATAGCTTTTATATCTCATATAACATTTTATAAAAAAAGAAATGTTTTCCATTCCCTTATTTGCTTACGGAAAACGTTTCTTTTCATTTACTCTTCATGAAGATTTCCGTTCTCATCAGATCCAGGTTCCGTCTCCGTTATTGTAAAGGACTCTGGATTCTTCATCACCTTCACCTGCTGCTACAATTTCCATTCTGTTCATCAGAGGTGTATTATTCCAAAGAACAAGCATAATATCCAGTTCTGATTCTGGAAGTCTCTGATATGTTTTTTTCACGCTCTCATTCTCCCTCTTTCTACAAATGTAGGAACGATTTTATTATATCATATCAGTCTATTTCTGTATAGCTGTTTCTATTCTCATCAGAGATTTCGCTTTTAGTTTGTTACTGTTCAAAGGTATGTATAAGTCATTGTAAAAAGTGACGAAATTATTTTCTCTATTTTGTGGATAATTATCTTCAGCAGAAAAAACTGTATTTATAGTTTTTTCTGCTGTTCTTTTTCACAAAAGTTATACACCGAATCCTATCCATTCTTTCAGACAGAGGCCTTATATCTACTCATTTCCAATCTTATAATGGAGATTTATCCACAGTCAGATTGCCCAATGGGTCATTTCCGGAAATTCGCTTTTTTCCTGCATTTCTGCTATACTTTTTTCAAGAAAGAGAGGTTGTTTTTATGGAGATTGATTTTATACAGGAACTAAAAAAACGTGATGAACTTCTTGACGGCTATCTCAGGCAGATCGAGATCCAGGAGGAATTCATCCAGAAACAGAAAGAGCTGATCGAATATCTCGAGGATCATATCTCAAAGATCACAGATATCGTCGGCAGTGTTTAGCAGGACTGTACCGGAGGAAAACGTATGCCTGATACTTATGATCATATCACTCTCATGTGTCGGCTGAAAGCTGCACAACGCAGAAACAAAGAACTGGAATCTGGTGAAAGATATATCCAGTTAGAAGAACTTCATCAGAAAGAGTACAACGTTTATGAACATAAGATTGAGAAGCTGAAAAAAGAACTTGCAGATGCGCACAAAGAAACGATCCGTGTGCGCAATTACTGGTTTCAGGTACTGGAGGATATGCTCCGGGAGTTTGAAAAGGCACAAAAAAGGTCCGCGCAGGAACTCCGAAAAATGGAGATCCGTGCACTGAATGCAGAAAAGCAAAGAGAGGATGCACTGGATAAAGCAGCCGTTTTCAGACATCAGTTTTATGAAGCGGCATCCAGACTGGAAGAAGAACAGGGAAAGAATCTGAAACTACGGGCACAGATCAACCGTGATTATGAAAACTCTTCTATTCCTTCTTCAAAAGCAGTACGACGTAAAAAGATCACAAACAACAGGGAAAAAACAGGCAGAAGACCAGGCGGGCAGCCCGGCCACAAAGGGCACTGCCGGAAAAGACAGGAGCCTACACAGCCAGTTATTCTTCTTCCTCCACCTGAAGAAGTGCTCGAAGACTGTGCTTTTAAAAAGACTGCCAGGACCATCGTAAAGCAGATGGTAAGTATCCGTATGGTCCTGAATGTAACGGAATATCATGCAGATGTTTATTATAACAGTCATACGGGAGAACGTGCACATGCAGGCGTTTTCCAGACGGAGTTATCGATGATGTCGAATTATGATGGCAGCATACGGGCATTTCTGTTCCTTCTGAACAATGACTGCTGTACATCCATTGATAAGAGCAGGGCATTTATCTGCCAACCTGACGGGTGGAAAACTGAGAATTATTTCCAAAGGCATGATAGAGCCAGGGACTAAACCGGAGTTTGCTTTTCATAAAAACTGAGCCTGAACGCCAGGTCTGCCTATGCAGGAATATGCTGCTTTCCCCTGTTATGCATACAGATTGTACAAATGCCAGGGAAAACGGAAAGAGCTGCCAGGTATATGTCTGTGCAACACCGGACGGAAAAGCCCTGTACTTTGCCCGCGAGAACATGCACAACCATCTGTTGTTCCTGCATGATATCCGGGTACCTGCCACGAATAATGAAGCCGAAAGGCTTCTAAAGAATTATAAGCGGAAACAGGCGCAGGCCGTGACATTCAGAAGTTTCGAAAACATCGCTTATCTCTGCCAATGCATGAGCATGCTTGTTTTGATGCGCCTTGAAGATCCGGCCAATATATATGACAGAGTGTCCAGAATATTTGGATAAAGAAAACCGATGGCTTTGACTGTTATCAGTCTACACCATCGGTTTTCTCAAGTCCAGCTAACCCTTGAACAGTAACTTAGTTTTTTGGCTTGTGCATTTTTATAAAAAATATCAGGCGTTTTCCTCCGGTCAGTTCCCCTTCATCCTTTTCCGCTCCGTCCCTCGACTTCAGCATTTCCTGCCCCAGGATCACATGCGGTTGCTTTTCCAACAGTCATGCAGACCACACTCCGGTGGAAATATTCCATTTCACCTGCACGGTTTTTCCGGGTAAGGCAGTCCGGACAGGATTTTTTTGTGCTGCTGAACAGTTCCACCTCATCAATTCCGGCCACCACATATCCACCAATGGTCCCCTCCCGGAATACACGGTTCTTTTTTAGTGTATCGATCGGCTGAACCGTATCAAACTTATTATTCCAATAGCTGCAATCAAAAGCAGCGACCGCAGCTATATTTAAGCCTTGTACATATAAAAGTGCACAGGAACAGTAACAGGCAAGAGCCGATCACATTACAGTTAACCATCCAGTCTATTACTTTACCTGTGCATGAGTTCACTATCATATCTCAATTTGCGCTTTTTATTCTGAGTATCTGGATGAAGCAATGCATTTTCACGTATTCCGCTATCTTTCAAAGCCTTTGGATAAAAAACGCTTCCTCAGAAATTTTCAGGACGCATTAGCTTACTACAACACTATGACTCAAAAGATTCCGATAGAAACTCATGATGGAATATATACTGTTCCATATTCCCATATTATTGCCATTGAAGCTCAGGTAAGAAAGGTGATCATACATACGATAAAAATATTCCGAATTTAAAAATACCTATCTTCTGTATCTTGAAAGTATGAGGTAAAACTATAGGGGACATGTAATCTTGCTATTTTTCAGATTCGTAGTCGAGGCGATTGTTATGTGGCATTACTCATCCAGCCTTTTTCTGCCAAAACACTCTGGCAAAATGAGAACTGGTTGCATTTGTCTGCTGTATTGTACTTTATTTCTGTTCTCTCTTATAGATAAAGTATGGAACATACATTATCGTATACGAAATATTTTTTCTTACTCTTTGACTATTTTCCGAAGTATTCCATCTTCCATCTCATATACTTCATCACATAGAATCTCTATATCCTCCCGATTATGACTTGCCAGTATAATCAGCCTATTTTCATTCTTCATCTTCAGCAAAAGCTCCCGGATTTCTGCTACACCATTTTTATCAAGGCCATTCATTGCCTCATCCAAGATCAGGATTGGTGGATCTTCCATAATAGCCTGGGCAAGTGCCAGCCTCTGCCGCATACCAAGCGAGAATTTTCCAACCGGGCGTTTCAATTTCGAATCAAGTCCAACTGTGTTTAACACTGAATGCAGATATGATTTATCTGGTCTATTTCGTATCGTGTACAGAAATTCAAGGTTATGGTAAGCACTCCAGTTTCGTAAGAACCCAGGATCTTCGATAATGATACCTGCTTCTGTAAGCATGTCCTTATCTTTTCCCATTACTTTTCCATTTACAGAAACCGTTCCTTCATCACAGGACAGAAAGCCACAGATCGTCTT
>NZ_JBWJVP010000079.1:0-7068 GCF_056339915.1 Blautia sp. ZXY-1-B12
CATTTCCATATAAACACGTATATCTGTGTGGAGGACAGGAGAGTATAGGACAACTTAATAACCTGGATTTCCTGAACCTCAAAGATTTTAAGAATATAGCCGGCTCTACAGAAGATCTTGAACGAAAATACCGGAATCTGTTTCCACTGGTAGATAAATATTTAGAAAAAATATATGCTTGTAAGTTTAGGTATTCAAAGGAAAATCTGTGGTATATTGTTCTGTTTTTGCTGATAAAAAGAAAGCTTTCGATTTACAGCGAGCAGGAGATAAGGAATCATCTGGCACAAATAACTATACGACGCAGCGACAATTTTAACCCTGAACTTGCTGCTACATTGATGTTTGCCAAAGATATATTCCAGATATCTGAAATAGCACAAGCCTTAAGCCCGTATGTATTTACTATTTTTACGGGAAAGACTAAAACATATAAGCCTGAAAATATACCAGTTTATATTGGAGATTTATTCGAGTTACCCATACACATATATATAAATTACAGAAAGTCTAAGGATTATATCAGCGCCTGTTTACTGGCAGATGCGTTTAACTATTTATTCGAAGAATACAAGGCAGTGCTTAGAAATAAAAAAACTCAGATAACGTATCCAGTTTACATAATAATTGAAGAGAAAAATGGGACTATAAAGTATTCTAGAATATAACACATAATTCAAACGAAATAAGGATTTATTTGGATATAAAGCAGTAAGTAATTAGAAATATAAAATGTCCCTTATAATCGGAATTATACTTAAATATAGGCACATATAATCCAAATTACACTTAAATTATTACAATCCTTTATAATCCAAACTCATTTAAAAAAGTCACTAATAATCTAAATTATACTTAAAATCGTCCTTTATAATCTAAATTATGATTAAATGGTCAAAAGAAAATGAGCATTATTGGCTTGAAATACCTTATGGTCTAAATTGCACTTAACTATATGATCCAACTTTACTTAAAAGGACAAAGGATGACAACATAATCAGTCTTTTTAATTTGATTCCAGACATCTATACGAAAAACCGGTGTTTGTCGTATAGATGAAAAATTCGCTTCTTTTCCATTTATTGCATATATATAAAATTGTCGATTTAACCTTAATGTGTACAATGTCTAAACTTAACCTTGTACAAAGCATTATTTTAAGACTCATGCTGCTACTTTGTACAAAATTAGGTTTAATTATTAAATCTGTAACTTGTACAAAGTAGAATGTTTTAACTCTAGTTTGTACAAAGTAGAACTTTTTATTAAATTATTAAAGCCATAACTTGTACAAAGTAGAATGTTTTAACCTAAGTTTGTACAAAGTACTCTGTTTTAAATCATCATTTTTATTAATCTTGATATCTATCAGCACATTTAGCACTCATTTTTCATATCTGTATACAACAAAATTATTGCATCCACTTACCTTGGTCACATAATATTCTGGTAAATAAATATCTTTCTGTGTGTAACGCTTTTGGAGAAAAATTTAGAATTCTACTTTGTACAAGTTACGATTTAATAATTCTACTTTGTACAAAAGTAGCTTAAATCATTCTGCTTTGTACAAGATATAAGTTAAATAATTTAACTGTAATGTGTACAAAGTTTTCAATATGTTGGTAAAATCCGCTATAAAATACACATTTTACCGACATGCATTGTACACGTTTGAGTTAAATTGACAAAAATATTTGTCGATTTAACCTTAATTCGACAGGGAGATGTTATTCATATATTGACAAGAAAAAATGGTTCTGGATGACCATCATTTGATATGCGTATTAATTTATATGAAAAATTATAAAGAAAGCATAATATACAATATTATAAAATGTGGTATATTAATCTATTCGTAAAATTAGTGTTTGGCGAATAGTTTATAGTTCCTTTTTAATCCTATACTTCCAAAGAGGGTCTTTTTATTTCTTAGTGGAATCAAAAGATTCAGTTTCCGCACCTTTCCCCATTGTTTTTGATACCGTTATTTCATTTTTGAAGAATCTGTATTCGTCATTCTTTTCCATCTATCTGGGTACGTATCCTGAAACCATTTAAGAAAATTGCCAAACATGGCTTCCTCCGCCATTTTCCGGGCTCTTATGGCATCTTCCTTGTCTATATATCTTCCAAGTTTATAAGTTTTCCCTTTGAAAACAATCTGTGCCTGCCATTTTTGTGAAGTCTTGTCATAGGTAATACCTCTGACTCCAGAAGTGTTATTTTTTAGCATTTTTTTCGGTTTAATACAATACACAGAGGAATTTTCCACACATCCGTTAAGAAATGTTTCCTGGGCTTTCTGTATATTCTTTTTTCTCGCCCGAGTCTGGGCACATCCGCAGGATTTTACCTTTGGAAAATTTTTGGCAAGCACGACGAACTCTTTTCCGCAGCTGCATTTACACAGCCAAAAATAACTGTCTGAATGCTTCTCTAACTGCTTGATGGCGGTGCATCCATATTTATTTGTTTTACTTGTCAGATCTAAAGGTTGTATAAGGTTCTTTTTATTTACGCATCCGCAGGAAATCGTTTTCCCGGATAATAAACTGTCATATCGAACCGTACAGACATTTCCGCAGCTGCATTTGCAGACAGCGTAGAGTTTACTTTTTTTTTCTGAACGCATTTGTGACAGTCAGATGTCCGTACTGTTCTCCATTTATCTCATCTGTGTACAGAGGAGTATTTCGGCATTCATCAGAACGATACCGAGAGCTGTTACTTTTACCCTGAAATTATTTTCCGCAGATAATGCACTTCTTTACCATATTATCACCTCTGTTTTAAAGAAAAAAAAGGCTGAGCCCGAGGCTCAGCCTGGTCCCCCAATGCCGTATGGCAACAGGCAACTCTGTTATATATAGTATATCGAAAAAAAATGTAATTACAATAGGCTACATGAGAGCCTTATCGATGATCTGGTAATTTGGTTAATGTTCACTCCGTGCCCAGTAAGCTTATCGTGGCCATCTGTCCTCTTTTGACATCAATGATGCAAATGGTGCATGTGGAAGTGTCTGATACCAGTACGCAACACTCGCCACATCATCCTGTCTTTCAAACATTCCTCTGTATCCCACTCCAATCTGCTGGATCGTCACACGAAGATTCTCGTCGAAACAGATTGGATCCTGAATATGCCATCTGTAAAATCCTCTCATCGGAGGACAATCGTCATTGTGATAAGGATTATGGATCAGTTCATCATGTGCTGAATAATAAGGGTATCCCAGATATGGGGTATTGTAAGTCTGCTCCACTGTTTTTCCATCTACCTGTTTCGCAAAGCTCCAGGAACCACCGAAATAATCCTCAGAACCAGTTCCACAGATTGTCGGATATTCCTCATCTCCGTCAATATAGAACTTCACTTCTCCCTCACCCCACCAGTAACGTTCCAGTGTAGTCAATGCGATGTAAGTTCCTATATAATGTCCCTTTCCTTTTACGCCATCCAGAATCGTGTAATCTTTCTGCTTCTCTGTCAGGCGCTCTCTTCTCCACTGCGCATGGAAATAAGTAATGTCTTCCGGAAGTTCATCATACAGACAGTAATCTACCTGGTAAAAAAATGCCGGAATTTTATTTGCATGCTGATTTTCCAGTGTAATCTTCGCTTTTTTCTTAAATGGCATCGGGAAATAACAGTTAAACCCTCTGCTTGGCACAACTGCCATTGGCACAGAATTCACAATACATTCCCTTCCAAACCCGCAACAGAAGAAATCTCCAAGAGGGCTCTCTACAGATGGTGTTTCTTCATCATCCCAGTACATTCTGATAACCAGATCTCTCAATACAAAGCAATCTGCATCTGTAGTCTTATTATCTACTGTAATCCAGATATGATTGATTTCTCCCGGTCCTTCCATTTCTGCCAGAGTTACAATTGCACCTGGTTCTATATCTCTCAGACAAGGGCTTCCTTTTCTTGACGGTCCCAGATGGCTTGCTGCCATTCCGCCCTTTCCTTTTTCTCCGTGAGGATTCTCTGCATTGATTGCACGGCTTTTTCCATGCTTTGCAAGCGCGATTCCACCAAGTCCACCTTTAAATGACTGATACATAGTTTTTCCTCCTTTGATTTCGGCTGCTATCATACAAATTAAGCGCTTTTTATATAATTATACTTTTATTTTGTCATTGTAACATTTCAAATCTGTTTCTTAAAGATTTTTATCAAAATACAGTTACAAATTTTCCATGAAAAGTTTTCCTTTTCTTTAACCACACATGCCTATCCCTTTCTCTAAAATGGCACAAAAAAATGGCTATTTCACCGTATTCAATAGGTTTGTAGCCATTTTTCAACTTCCAGACTGCTAAATGTATTTATCAATTTGGGTAGCCAGAAATTAGTCTTCATTTATATTTTTCAATAATAGCTTTCATCTCAGATAATTTCTGTTCCATGTCCACAGTCAGCTTAAACTGAGTTCTGGCACGATCAAGATTATGATTATCACGATGAATCCGGAAATAGTTATCTCCCTCCAGATAATCTGTCAGGAAACGTATTCCACACTCAAAAGTCATCAGAATAGCACCCATTGGAAGCAATTCCACTTCCAGTTCTGTAAGAGCACCGCCGCATCCCTTCAAAAATCCTTTTACATACACTTCAAACAAATGAAGATCACAGAAAACTTTAGAAGTATCCTGCTCATCCTCCGCCGCTGTACTTGCACCAAAACGGATAGAATCACCAAAATCATTCAAGGAAAGTCCCGGCATTACTGTATCCAGATCAATAACACAAATTCCCCTGCGAGTCTTATTATCAATCATAATATTGTTCAATTTGGTATCATTGTGTGTCACACGAAGTGGCAGTCTACCAGTCTCCTGAAAATCTACAAGTGTATGCGTCAATTGCTCTCTTTCCAAAACAAACAAAATTTCTTTTTGAACATCTGCTGCGCGTCCACATGCATCTTCTTCCACAGCCTTTTTAAAATCGGCAAAACGCTTCACCGTATTATGGAAATCTGGAATGGTCTCATGAAGAGTTTCTGCCGGATAGTCTGCCAATAGTCGCTGAAAATTGCCAAACACAAAGGCACTCTGATAAAAATCTTCATCGCTTTGCACTTGATCATAACAGGTAGCATCTTCAATAAGCAAATAGACTCTCCAATATTCCCCTTCTTTATCAATATAATAGGGAGTTCCTGTCCGATCATTCACAATATTCAAAGTTTCGCGCTCTGTGTCCCCGCCATTTTCCAGAATTTTTTTTCTTTAACCAGGAAGTAACACCACTGATGTTTTCCATAAGCCCAACAGGATCCCGAAAAATATGCTTGTTCATTTTCTGGAGAATATAGCACTTCCGTCCTGTTTTTGTAGTAAAAACAGCACAGTATGTCTCATTAATATGACCACTTCCAAATTTTCTCACCTCTTCAAGCTCACCGTCAAAATCAGAACTATTAATTACTTCCGAAAATTCACTTAACTTCATTGACAAAATCCTCTGAAATCCAAAACTTCTTTCTTTATACGAGCTTCTTCTGCCGCCAATGCCATAAGATGACTCTCCACAGAAACAGCCGCGTCTGTTTTTCCCTTTTTCCCTCCCCGATCATACGGACAAAATCACGCATCATACTTATATCACTTCCATTGTGACCTTGGGCAGGGGTGTGAAGCATTATTTTCTCCTGATCGCCACTTACAAAATCTGTAATCTCTATGATACCCGCATCCATATCACCTTTTATTTCTCCTTTTGTCCCCATAAGACGGATTCGTCTTGCACACTGATTAGTAAAGGCTGTCATAAGAAAAGAAGCCGTTACCTGATTTTCAAACATTATATCAACCGTTTGATGATCTACAACCGTATTATCGCAATGGAACACACATCTTCCATAAGGACCTTTTTTCAAAGTTTCCAGTACATGAGACGGATCTGTATTATCAGTTACTGCATAAACCAGGCCATCATCTACTGCCTTCGGATGTTTCAGATAAAAACGTGGTGCATAAAAAGCACACTCATCCCTGTAAGGACATCCATCCAAACAATAGTAAGGAGCTCCCTCTGGCGCATTCTCTTCCTTGAAATAAGACAATTCACCAAAAGAACTGATACTTTCACATCTGCTGTCTGCCAGCCATAGCATAATATCCATATCATGACAACATTTCTGCAAAATCATAGGACTGGTCTCTTCTGCATTCCGCCAGTTACCTCTTACAAAACTATGAGCATGATGCCAGTAGCCAACCTCTTCTATATGTTGAATAGTCATTAGTCTGCCAATTCTGTCCGATTCCAGTAAATCCTTTATCTTTGAGAAAAATGGTGAATATCGAAGTACATGACACACAGACAGAATCCTATTATATTTCTTCGCCATCTTTCCCATATTAATAATTTCTTCTTTCTTCGGAGACATCGGTTTTTCACAGAGTACGTGGTAACCTTTTTCCATTGCTATTGCAACAGGTTCATAATGCATTTTGTCCTGTGTGCAAACCATTGCACAGTCTGCCATTTTCTCTTTACCCAGCATCTTCTCATAACTTTCAAAACATAATTCTGGTGGAATGTGATGTCTGGCCGCAAACATTTCTCTACGCTCTTTATCTGGCTCTGCGACTGCTACCACCTGGAATTCATCTGGATGATCTATTGCATACTGAGAATATACATAGCCTCCCCTGAGACCTGCTCCAATTAAAATACCAGTTACTTTTTTCATTTTCAGTTTCACCCCTGTCGTAAACGAATTTTCAAAACAGTATCCTTTTCATCCGGCAGAGAATAAGTAAATACAGGATTTTCTCCAAATGACACAAACGCCACATCCGGGTACAGCACTGTATTCCAGGCCTCTCCCCTATTAACCTCACTTCCGTCGGCAAGATATGTAACAGATTCTAATTTATCCGGTCCGATTCCATACAAAGGCAACGCCCCTAGTGGAGTCTCATAAACATGAGCATAAATCGTATTTCCTTTTTGTGTGTATCTTCCCCATTCCGGCTTCTCGAACTTTGAAATTCCACAGGCATAAATGCTTTCTCCATTTTTTTCCATCCATTTTCCTA
>NZ_JBWJVP010000080.1:0-2291 GCF_056339915.1 Blautia sp. ZXY-1-B12
ATCTTGATGGAGTTCTTGTTGGCACCTACAGTACCATCAGCTCCCAGACCCCAGAATTTACAGTTTGTTGTTCCTTCAGGAGTTGTTACGATCGGAGCACCTGTCTCAAGGGAAAGGTTAGTAACATCATCAACGATACCGATTGTGAATTTTTCTTTAGCAGTGTTCTCATAAACAGCTACGATCTGTGCAGGTGTAGTATCTTTGGAACCTAAACCATAACGTCCGGAGAATACTTTTACGCCGCCGAATTTGCTGTCTTTTAATGCTGCTACAACGTCAAGGTACAGTGGCTCGCCAAGTGCACCCGGCTCTTTAGTTCTGTCAAGAACTGTGATCTGTTTTACAGATTCCGGAATTGCATCGATGAGTGCCTGTGCGCAGAATGGTCTGTAAAGACGAACTTTAACAACACCGACTTTCTTTCCTGCTGCTGCAAGGTAGTCGATTGTCTCCTCGATTGTATCGTTTACAGATCCCATAGCAACGATTACGTGTTCTGCATCAGCAGCTCCGTAGTAGTTGAATAATTTGTAATCTGTACCGATCTGTAGCGTTAACTTTATCCATGTATTCCTGTACTACTGCCGGAAGAGCATCGTAGTATGGGTTACATGCTTCTCTTGCCTGGAAGAAGATATCCGGGTTCTGAGCGGAACCTCTCTGACATGGGTGATTCGGATTCAGGGCATGGTTACGGAATGCAGCGATTGCATCCCATCTGCCATATCCTTCAGATCTTCATAATCCCATGTTTCAATCTTCTGAATCTCGTGAGATGTACGGAATCCATCGAAGAAGTTGATGAACGGAACTTTACCTTTGATTGCTGAAAGGTGAGCAACAGGTGTTAAGTCCATAACTTCCTGTACAGAAGATTCGCAGAGCATTGCGCATCCGGTCTGACGACAGGCCATAACGTCTGAATGATCTCCGAAAATTGAAAGTGCATGAGAAGCAAGTGCACGTGCAGATACGTTGAATACTGCAGGTAACTGCTCACCGGCAATTTTGTAAAGGTTCGGGATCATAAGTAACAGACCCTGAGATGCTGTATATGTTGTTGTTAAAGCACCTGCTGCCAGAGATCCGTGTACAGCACCTGCTGCACCAGCCTCAGACTGCATTTCAGTTACCTGAACTTCCTGTCCGAAAATGTTCTTTCTTCCCTGGGTTGCCCATTCATCTGTTGCTTCCGCCATAACAGATGAAGGAGTGATCGGGTAAATAGCGGCTACATCTGAGTATGCATATGAAGCATGAGCAGCTGCATGGTTACCATCCATGGTTTTCATCTTTCTTGCCATAGTTTGTTTTTCCTCCTTAAAGGTTGATGAAAATTAATTATTTATTTCAAGGCATAAGTAAAATATACCTCAAATTTCATTGTAGATTATAACATAATCTTCTGCCTGTGTCCAATTTGTTTTGACATATTTTGTATCTTCTGAGGTACAAAGCAGGGATTTTCTGTTATTTCAGTAGCAAATATGTGCATTTTTTGAGTTGTATATGACTAACATTATGCAGATATGCCAAATTTCGGACAAATCAGGCAGATAAAATCATCCGCTTCGCTTCGCTGCGCAGCTCTGCACCGGACAACTGCTCTGCAGTTTATTCAGTATATCAGTAAAAAAAGGAGGCTCTACGCCTCCTCCATGATCTGCTGTATTGTTTTTCTCTTAAGGAGACTTATCAGTTCATCCTGTACAGATAACAATTCTCTATGTACCAGACATGGCAATCCATCCTGTCCGTCTCTGACACAGTTATATTTCGGATCCAGACATTCGATGATAAACATATCCGGATCAATCGCCGAATAAACCTCATATAAAGTCAGCTCATCCAGTCCCCTGTTCAGAGAATAACCACCATGTACGCCTCTGTATCCCTTCACGATCTCTGCCTTCTGAAGTTTCTTCAGGATCTTATAGGCAAAAGGAGCGGTGATCGCTTCTTTCTCACAGATATCGGATACGCTCAGTCTGCTCTCTCCCCAAAGCGCACGTACCACTCGAACTGCATAATCGCACTCTCTTGTAATAAACATAGTCTTTGCAACCTCTCTAAAATTAATTATCCTTTACTGTCCACATCGCTGTTCTGTATAAAACAATGGAAACAGTAATCGTTATTTCTGTCATATCAATGCCTCATATTTCTGTCCGTCAAGAGGCTATATTTATTCTATATTATAACAGTGCTTCTTTTTTTTGTAAATAAAAGAACCCAAAAAAGCAAAAAACAGTTGCAAATTTCCCAATTTACGGTACAATGATAAACGG